>DTSC01000460.1 GCA_012965625.1 Flavobacteriales bacterium
CCATCGACAAATATTTCTGGAGGAGATTGTCCGGAAAGAATCATGATACTCGATAAAATAAAAGCCTATGCCTGCGATATAAGGGTTTCGGAAGCGGTAAATGATATGATCGAAACTATTTGGTCGGATGGGGGGCCACTAACGGGTTTGGTTAATAATGCTGCCGGCAATTTTATATCCCCAACCAAAGATCTTTCTCCTAAAGGTTTTGAAGCGATTTCCAATATAGTATTTCGCGGGTCTTTTTATGTAACCCATGCTTGTGGAACACGATGGATAACTGATGAAGTAAAAGGATCGGTTATTTCTATATTAACCACATGGATATGGAATGGAAGTCCTTTTACGGTACCTTCAGCCATGTCGAAAGCGGGCGTTAATATAATGACAAAATCACTAGCTGCTGAGTGGGGTCATTACGGGATTAGACTTAATGCAATTGCTCCAGGACCCTTTCCAACTAAAGGTGCTTGGGAAAGATTAAGTCCTGGCCAAGATATTGATGATGAGTCTGGATCTTCAGGTATTCCTATGGGTCGTAATGGTGAAATGCAAGAATTAAGAAATTTAGCTGTCTTTCTAATGGCCGATGGATGTGATTATTTAACAGGCCAAACCATTGCAATTGATGGGGCCGCTCATCTTGCTTCAGGCGGAAATTTTTATCAAGGTTTACATAAACTTACTGATGATGATTGGGACGGAATTCGTGAGAAGATTAGATCAACTAGTGATGCTGATAAGGCCAAAAGATCAGTTTAAATTAGATATCATAACTTACTGGCGGTAAATCTATTGTGGTAGAGATTTCATAAGATTGTGAAATATCTAAATCAAATTGATACCCATAACCACCTCCTGAAGAATTATCGTCAGTTACTATTACTCCTGAAGTATTCGTATCAACGATATTAATTTTACCTGTCATCTCAGTATGAATTTGGCAATTATAGTATAAGACTGACGGGGCATCGGAAGGTACAGTAAAAGTTAATTTTCCGCTAGTAATTCCATTATTTGTTACACCATTTGAATATGCATCTCCTGTACCTGTCATTTGTGATGTTTTAATCCAAAAAGGATTACTTGGGGAATTTACATCAAATTCATAAGTCTTTCCTCTCTCAAGGGTTATAATAGGATCATTTTTATTTGAAATAATAAAATCACTAATGCCATTGTTAAGGACAGTTAAACTGGCTTCGATGCTAGATTCTGTAACTGGTACATAATTATCAACTAAAATTTTTGCATCGTTAGCCAAACCTGGGTGGTGTAAACAATAATAATATAATATTGTATCGCTTGATAAAGGTTCATAAACTAAAAAAGCATTATCAAAGGACTTTCCCTCAGAAAATAATAACACAAATTCTGATTCAGAAACTTTATAGCCATTTGCATAAAACGATATATTTTCTAGGGAAGAACCACCTCCATGAGTCCCATTTTTTGTTAAGGAGAGTGATAAGGGATGTAAGCTAGTTGAGGCATCATTCTGATCAAAAACATATTTTTTACCAGAAGAAATATTCAAGTCAGGAGTTAAAGTCGAGTTGATATAAAACTTGTGTCCATCATCTTCGTCTTTAACTGTTACCTCGTAAAGATCACGGAAAACATCATCAAAAATAATTTTGCTTGTCGAAATGTTGGTAGTTCCTGATTCAGGAATAGTTAAGTTAAATATTGAAACAAATTCCTCAAAATTTTTTTTAATACCCAATTCGCCT
>DTSC01000461.1 GCA_012965625.1 Flavobacteriales bacterium
AGTTGTCTCCTGCTAAGCATGATCAAAGAACGTTTGTAGAAACTCTTGTATTAAATCGATGCAAAAATAGGAAGAAATTGGATATAAAAACTATAATATAATTCTTGAGCGTGTACAAATTATCAGAGATAAGTTAGAAGCCATGCGCTCAAAATCTTACCCCCATCACCAGGATATCATGTGCCTACTAAGTATCATCTTTCCTCCTTAGGAGACTCCAAAGGGAGTTCTACTAACCTACGGACATTCAGCCATGGTGGTTTCTAAGAGGGCTGCTCGTTCAAGGTTTTGTCCTGGATAGATAAGATCAACTTCTTAGAGTTCCTCATCATATAAAGCATGCGTTATTGAGCAATATCTCAAAACAAGCATTGGAATAGTATCTGCAAATAAAAGCCTTAGTTAAAGAGTATTCTTTCCCATCATAGTTATGGTTTGGTAATCCGTCATAGCGGAAACCTCTTAAACTGACAAATTCACTTAAAAAACAACAGACCTATGATGGGTTCATAAATATTTACTTGATAAAGAACAAAGATTGTCTTCTTGGTATAACCACTTTGATTTAAAATACAAAATGAGTAAATTTGTGATGCTATCAAAAATATCTAGTTATGAAAAAAATAATCCCATTCCTTTCGGTCCTTTTAATAGCTTGTAGCATGCAGGCTCAAAATGATGTTAATTTGATTTTAAATCACCAGTTTGATGGAGTGGCATTTGTTTATAATGATGTATATGCTGATGATTCTGGAAGGGCAATACGATTTGACAGGGTTCAATATTATATGTCCTCGCTGGAGATCATACATGACGGAGGACAAACCACAACATTGACAGATGTGTATGTTTTAACTAATGGAAATGTCAGCAATTATTCTTTAGGCAACTATAATGTGAATAATATAGAAGGTTTTAATTTTAATTTAGGCGTTGACTCTGTTGCCAATCACGGAAACACTTCTAATTACTCTACCTTACACCCTCTGGGACCACAAACCCCAAAAATGGATTGGGATTGGCCTGCAGGTTATTTTTTCCTTTTATTGGATGGAAAGGTTGATAATGACGGAGATGGAACGCCTGAAAAAACATTTCAAATGCGTGCCATAGGAGATATGATGTTAAAAGAGGTAGACCTAACAGTGTCGTCAACACCGACTACAGGTGTTATTAACATAACATTAAATGTTCATGTTGATAAATGGATCAAAAATATTGATGTAGCTGCCGTTGGCATCGACCATAGTAGCAGCTTAACTAATCAAAGCATGTGTGAAAACACCAACACTAATCAAGTATTTGAACCTTACCAAGAACCATCAACAGGGATATCCCTGCCAAAGAAAACCTCTTATATTACAAGCGATTATTCTATGACTTATGCCCCTGTTCTTAATTATAGTTTATCCTACAAGGAGTCTTATTCCTTGCTGATAACAGACATTAACGGAAAACGTATAATCGAAGAGGAACAAATTGGATTTGAAGGCAATTACTTCATACTGAAAGAACTAAAAAGCGGTGTGTATTTTGCCACATTTTTATGTAACTCAGAAGTAATCACCCATAAGTTTATTGTACAGAGGTAATGAAAAAGGTAGTCTATGCCTTTTTACTTATATTATTGGTATTCGCAATCCTGTCTTTTTCTAAGGATTTTAATTTGTACATTCCTCCAGGGTTCCCTAAGCCACATATTCCTGAAGAAAATCAACTAACATTTAGCCGGGTAGAGCTGGGCAGAAAACTATTTTTTGACAAAATTATGTCCCGAGATTCTTCTGTTTCCTGTGCGACCTGCCATGTCCCGGAATTTGCCTTTACAGACAGGCTGCCAAAAGCCATTGGAATCAGGAAACAGCAGGTAAACAGAAACGCCCCCACCTTAACCAACGTTGCCTATTCAGATAAGTTCCTTCTGGATGGTGTTAACCCTTCACTGGAAGCACAGGTAATGGTACCCATACATGAGACAAACGAATTTGATTTTCATGTAATCCTGATTGCCGAGAGGATGAAACAGAACCCTGATTATATCCGGCTTTGCAAAGAAGCATATCATTCGGAGCCCAATCCCTATGCCATCACGCATTCCATTGCCAGCTTTGAACGGACACTCATTAGTGGGAATTCAAGGTATGACCAATTCTATTTTCAAGGTGACAGCACCGCCTTAAACCCATCACAGCAAAGAGGAATGCATTTGTTTTTTAATGAGCTATACTGCTCCAGCTGCCATGGTGGGTTTAACTTCACCAAACAATCACTAACCAATAATGGCCTGTATGTAAACTATCCTGATTCTGGAAGGATCCGCCTAACTGGCTTGGAAAAAGACAGGGCCGTTTTCAAAGTCCCCACACTAAGAAATATAGCACTTACCTATCCATACATGCACGATGGCAGTATCCAAAATTTAGAAGGAGTTATCGAGCATTACATGAGTGGCGGAAAAGCCCACCCAAATAAAGACCCCATCATCACCCCCTTTGACTTAACAGAAAAAGAAAAGGAAGGCCTATTGGCTTTCCTTCGCTCCTTAACTGATTCCTCTTTTATTGCGCAATAACAAAAGAATTGTCCCATCCTCATGATTCTGAAGAAAAGTGAAATAGTCAGAAATCAGGCCTGCAATTTCAAAAACTTACCCTGGTAATGGGTAGTGTCTGTTTTTATAATCAAATAATACAACCCACTATCAAAATTTGAAATATCTATTTTGATCTTTCCGTCTTCTCGCCTGTCAATATAAGAATATATCTCCTGACCCAATACATTGTACACTGCTATTCCTAATCCGTTTTCATCCGATATGGATTTAGCATCAATGTATAAATAATCCCTTGTGGGATTAGGGAATAATTGTATTTCCTGTATTGAATTTACCTCCTTGAGCGCTACAGCTGTAGTGTCAACAACCAAAAAATGTCCCATCATGCCTTCATCCTCGTGATGGAGAATGTGACAATGGAACATATAAGGAATGGTGTTATCAGCAAATGTTTCAAATTTTGTAATGAATCTTATCGTATCTCCAGGCTGGACCAAAACCACATCTTTTTGCCCATGCTGCCCTTGCGGAGGAGGGGCCCCATTGATATCCAGTATATAAAATTGGATATCATGAATGTGAAAGGGGTGTGCCACTTCAGTTGTATTGATCAGCCGCCATATCTCAATATCATTCAAATAGGAAATCACATTGATGGAGTCCATGTGGAAGGCCTGATTATTGATAAGGAACGGCCCCTCTACTGGAGAAAATAAAAGTGTAAGTGTATCAAGGGTGAAAATCAGGTCCCTTGAAACATCCGCTTCTGATTCATTCCACGGAGAAAGGGGTGCAAAAGCAGAGGGTATTGATAAAACAGGGCTAGATGTTTGTGCTACAACATCAAACCTCAACAAATTATAATCATTTCCGTTCAAAGGGTTGGTGTAATAGCCAGTAAGGGTATCGTCAGTCCCTACCTGGGAGGAGCCAATAATGCCAGCAGGCAGTTCAGAAGCAAAGCTTTTCAGGTAAAGGTTTTGTCCCTGCATTCCTGTAAGATCGATAAGTATTTCAGCCCTTTCACCAGTAGATAATCGCAGGCGTGTAAGCGTTACTGGCTGATCGAGCAAACCTCCATCTGAAGTAATTTGATAAAATGGCATATTGCCTTCAAGACCAAATAAGTAGGTGCGGTCTGCAGAAGCTGCCAATAACCGCAACCTGATAACCTGGGCAGGCACTTGAAGAAAGGGATCTATGGTACCATTTATCATGATGATACTGTCATAAGAAGTAAAAGGAGCCAATTGATAAAATGCATCAAAAGCCTTGGATTGAACAATTAGCGGAAAGTCATCAATACCGTACCTTCTTGGCAAATCATAGGTGCTTTCCACACTATCCCGAATAATGATAAGCCCTGCCAATCCTTTGGTTACCTGCCGTTCTGTATTCTTATGAAGATGAGGATGAAACCAATAGGTTGCAGCATCATTTCTCACTTTAAAGCTTGGGCTCCAGGTTGTAGAGGGGTCAATAACCTGATGAGGGCCACCGTCATTTTCCGGTGACACATGAAAACCATGCCAATGCATGGTGGTACTCGTATTAAGGTTATTGGTAACATTTAATGTGATGCTATCACCCTTATTAAGGATCAATACAGGTGCCAACAAATCACCATTCATACCATAAGTAGGCGTAACATTGGGAGGAAAAAATATTTTACTGCTATCCTGTACCGTCAAATTATAAATAGGCCCAGATAAGGTGTCCGGAATATAAAGTGGATTCTGAGCCTGAATATAAATAGATGAAATTAGTATTGTATAACAAAAACAAAAAACATTCTTCATTTTCAAAATTTTATAACGATAAAAAAGCTTGTGTGCATGACTATTCCGCCACAGTGAATTTATAATATTCCTCTTTCCCATTTGATTTAAACCGCAGAAAATACAATCCTCTATGTAATGATGTTATATCTATTTTTTGATTAAATTCCCCAGGTAAATAATTAGCATTTATTACTTCCTGTCGGATCTTGCCCATGATATCTATTATATCAATTTGCAATACAGCACTGTGATTGAGTTGAAACTTTAAATTAACAAAATCCTCTGTGGGGTTGGGACTTAATTGTAGGTGTGAAATATTGGTTGACATACCATTAAGCCCTACAATTGGAACACCGTAAAAACTTCGTATTGCATTTGCAATTAACCCTGTATCACTTGTACTAAATCCAGTATTATTAAGAAACAAAACTTCATGGGAAGGCCCTCCAACGACAGCGACAGTAGGCATTGCCATACCACCATAATATGCCACTTGGTAAGCACCAGAATCAAATGGAGTAGAATTAAAGCCGTTAGATATCACCCAAGTGGTAATTTGACTACATAGATAAGCGTCATCAAAACCAAAATGATAAAAACGAACCTTTCCTGGAAATTGAATATCCAATTTGCTATGCATCTCAGTAAGATCCTGTCCAGCGTCATTACATGTATTGCATGCCAACATGATAAATTCAAGAATCACCACATTATTGGAGTCAAGTTCACTATATAAGTGATGTGAATTCCCATTACAATCTATCCTGTTAAAATCCAAGGCAGTAGTTTGTGCTTTGGATACCACAATGCTTAACAACAATCCGACAAAAATGGCTAATCTTTTCATTTATAGAAATTTATTGCAAGGTAAGGGTTTTTTCACTTCTGACCTTTGTGCATCAAGAATAGCCTCTAAAGAACATATATCAAATACACTTAAAAACAACTTGTACAATACCATTATTACAACAACACCAACTTAAGGTCAAATTCGATAATCATAGCATTATGTTTCTATCTAATTCATTATTCTTCAAGCACATAAGCGAAATTATTTGTTTGCTTATTCATAAAAAAAGGGTTGGTATTCCACCAACCCTTTTTAAAAATGTTTAAATTAATCAGAAAATATTATTTCTGAATTATCAGGCTTTTAGTAGACTGTGTACCATCGTCCTCTAAACTGACCAGATAGATCCCCGAGGAATAATCCGACAGATTCAAGTTCATTATTCCATTCCTAGCGCTGGATTCAAATACAACCTTTCCAAATATATCCTGCACCTTAATAAGTGCTGTGCTGGAACGAACTGTATTAATCCTAACAGTTATAATTCCATTTGAAGGATTCGGATATATGCGAAACTTGCTTAAAGCCCGAGTATCTTCAATTCCAGTTGGTGTAACGGTAAGAATCACCATTGCGTTATCACACAAAACAGGAGATCCATTATCACATACCGTGTATGTCAACGTATCTGAACCTTCAAATCCAGCATTGGCTGTGTAAGAAATGCTATCTCCATTCATAACGGTAGCAGTACCATTGTTGGGGCCTGTAAAGATCGTGGTAGTTAAAGGATCTGCATCGAAATCATTCACCTGAACATCTACAACAATAGTCTGGCCCACTGAAATAGACACCATATCATCGTTCGCCTGTGGTGCATTATTTGCTATGGAGCTTGGCTCAATTTTGATCACCTCATTGGTAAGGTAATTCACATACCATATTCTGCCTTCAGGTCCAATAACAGTTCCCATAACCCCGGCATTCCCGGTAGCAATGCGCTTCATTTCCACTGCTGGAATGGTAGTGATGTCGTAAATAATGATCTCTCCAGTGCTGTGATCTGTAACGATCATTCTGTCATCGATTATATCTATGCCAGATGGTTCAACGAGTCCAGAGCTTACAACAATTTCCCATGTTGCACCGTCCACATTCTTATATTCGGCCAGGGTTTCATATGGACCATAGGATGGCGTTCCACCAATAGTTCCAGAATTGATATCCAGTCTCAGCACTCGTTGGTTACCATTGTCAACGATGTACAACCACCCAGTTTCCTTATCCAGCTCCATATGGCTGCCTATTACATCGTTGATCCTATCTACCGTCATGCCCGA
>DTSC01000462.1 GCA_012965625.1 Flavobacteriales bacterium
ATCGCCTTTCCATTCGGCCATGGTGGTTTCTAAGATGGTCTTTTGCTCGTTCATGGTTTTGTCTTGTATTGAGAGGAGAAGCTTCTTAAAGTTCTTCATCATGAACTTCTTATCCTTGGGGCCTCCGAACTGGTCGGGGTAACCATCAGAGAATAGGTACACCGTATCTCCTTTTTCAAGCTTCAGCTCGTGGTGGGTAAAGGGTTTTTGTGCTCCTGTATGGAATCCTACGGGCTGCCTGTCTGGCTTGAGCTCCTGAATTTCTCCATTCCGAATGATAAGCACAGGGCTGTAGGCCGCAGCCACCTGTAAGGTGGATTGCTTGTCCCATGCGATGAGAACAGCATCCATGCCGTCTTTCTGTGTTTCGCCCGTTTGCTTTAAAGCATTGATAAAACCTTTTCTTACCTCAAAGAATATCTCGCTGGGTTGGGTGATTTCTTTTTCCACTACGGCCTCATCAAGCAAGGATGAGCCTATCATGGACATAAAAGCACCGGGAACGCCATGGCCTGTGCAATCGCAGGCAGCAAAGTAAACCTTATCATTGTGGTGCTGCATCCAATAAAAGTCTCCGCTTACAATGTCTTTGGGCTGAAAGAGGATGAAGCCATCTGGCAATGCGTCTTTAAGGTTTTCAATGGTAGGCAGCAGGGCACTTTGTATGTTCTCTGCATAGCGGATGCTGTCGGTGATGTCTTTCTTTTGTTCTTCTACCTTTTACAACAGAAGCTTAAAATTAAACGAGGAAATAGGAGATAAAAAAGGCAAAGGCCAATACCATTACAAGGCCTCCTCCTGCGGACCAGGCAATTAGTTCTTGGCGCTTTTCTCTTTCTGCCGAGAGGGCCATTTGCTCCTGGTGCTTAGCATCAGCAATTACTTGCTCTTTCTCATACTGGTGCTTATACTCCAGCTTAATGGCTGCTTCCTTGTTCTCTAGACTAAGCATGCTGTCTCGCATTTCAATGTACAACTCGTGCATGGCAAGGGACTGCTTGTGGTTTCCTAGCTTTTTGTGTATTTTCCATAAAATTTCAGAAGCATAATTGATATTTTCAACATTACCTATTTCCTGTGCAATGCTCAGTGCTTTTGTACTTTTATCCAGTGCTTTGGCGTAATCGCCCTGATCTGAATAAATATTTCCAATGTTACCCAAAGATAAAGCAATGCCATTTTTATCTCCCAGCTCCTCCCTTATTTTTAAGCTTCTGGTGTGATATTCTATGGCTTTGGCGTAATCGCCCTGATCTTGATAAATAATTCCAATGTTATTTAAAGAGGCTGCAATGCCTCTTTTATCTCCCAGCTCCTCCTTTATTTTTAAGCTTCTGGTGTAATTGTCTATGGCTTTGGCGTAATCGCCCTGATCTGAATAAATAAGTCCAATGTTATTTAAAGACCTAGCAATGCCTTTTTTATCTCCTATTTCCTCGTTTAATTTTAAGCTTCTGTTGTAATAGTCTATGGCTTTGCCGTAATCGCCCTGCTTTTGATAAATAATTCCAATGTTATTTAAAGACCTAGCAATGCCTTTTTTATCTCCTATTTCCTCACTTATTTTTAAGCTTCCTCCCAAACAGGGTTTTTGTATATTTGAATCGCTCCTAATCCAAAATGATACTCCTTGTGTGATTAAAGCAGCTGCCATCCATTTTTTATTATTTGTAGATTCAGCAAAGTTATATTGAAGCTGTGCAAAATAAAAAGCGCTGTCGGGCTGGGAT
>DTSC01000463.1:0-4647 GCA_012965625.1 Flavobacteriales bacterium
TGAAATGAATGATGTTGTCAGAAACATTACTAGAATGGTAAAGTATTTGGAAATTGTAAACAATATTATAGAAGTGGAAATATTAGATTTGTTGGTATTGTAAAAAATAATAAAGCAAATGGTTTAGGAATTAAATATTATGATAATGGAAATATTTCTAGTGAGGGGATGATGAGAACTGGAAAGCCAGATGGATATTGGAAAACTTATTATGAAAATGGAATAATTAAATCAGAAGGCAACAGAAAAGATTTAAAGCTAGACAGTTTATGGAAGTTTTATGGTAAAAAGGGGGAAATTGCTATGGAAATTAATTATTTGGAAGGTTTTAAGCTGGGTATCAAAAGAAGATATGGAAATAATGAAATAATTTTATCAGAAGAAATATATGCAAATGATAAAAAAAATGGTATTTGTAAATATTATTTTCTAAATGGACAGATTGAAAAAAAAATTAATTATGAAAATGATTTTAAACAAGGAAAAAGTATTATTTATTCAGAAGAGGGTGTAATTAGTGTTATTTTAAAATATGAAAATGATTTTATAGTTGAAAAGGAGTTTATTAACAGAAGGGATAAAAGAGGATTTAAAATAGGAATATGGAAATTTTTTCATGAGAATGGTAAAGTTAAAATAGAAGGGAAATATGAAAATGATAAAAAAGAAGGATTTTTTAGAGAATTTTCAATGGATAATAAATTATTAAATACTTACAAATATGAAAATGGAGTATTGATTGAAAATGCAATAGAGTTTACAGATATAAAAATAGAAAAAGAATATTATCCTGGTGCAATAGTTAAGTCTGAAATGACATTGGTAAATGGAATTCCTAATGGAGTTTTCAGGGAATATTCTTTAGATGGAAAAGTAGCTCACTCCAAAATTTACAGGAATGGAAAAGTATCTGGCGAAGGGATTGTGGATAAAAAAGGGCTGAAGCAGAATGAATGGACGGAATATTATGTTTTAGCATTGTCTAATGATTCTAGTTTACTTGAAAAAGCAAAAGGTGTTTATGAAAACGGCGAAAAATCAGGGCTATGGGTTTATTATCACGAAAATGGCAAAATAGAACAAAAGGGATTTTATAAGAATGGAAAACCTGAAGATAAATGGATGTGGTATTATGAAAGTGGTAATATATTAAAAGAAGAAGTGTATTCAAAAGGTGCTGAGAACGGTTTAATAATAGAATATAGTGATAGTGGAAATGTCATTAAAAAAGGTCAATTTTTAATGGGTGTAAAGGAAGGTCCATGGATATATGAGATGGGAGATCAAAAAGAAACAGGGAATTATATTGATGGTAAAAAGAATGGAATATGGCAACATTATTATAAAAATGGTAAAATTAATTTTGAAGGAGAATTTGTGGATGGTGAACCAAATGGAAAACATAAATATTATTTTGAAACTGGTAAAATAAAAGAAGAAGGCCCTTATATTATGGGATCAAAAGAAGGTTCATGGAAAAAGTATGATAAAGAGGGCGTACTTGTTGTAGTTTCTACATTTGAGAATGGTAAAGAAGTAAAAATAAATGGTGTAAAAATAGAATCGAAAAATAATTCAGACGCTAAATAAATGCAATCCACCATTATTTAATAATGATTTTGTAGTATTAGTTATATATTAGGTCTTTTTAATCAATAAACTAGAATTAGATAATTCATTTAGAATGAAAAAAGCCAACATTTTAATCGTGGAGGATGAGAACATTGTTGCAAAGGATATTCAATATACATTACAAAAGCTTGGTTATAATATTATTGATATTTGTTCAAATGGTGAAAAAGCAATAACATCAATAAGGAAAAAAAAACCTGATTTAATATTGATGGATATAATGTTGAAGGGAAAATTAACGGGCATAGATACCGTAAGACAAATAAATAAAGAAACAAGCATCCCTGTAATTTACCTTACTGCATATGCTGACAAAGATACCCTTACCAAAGCGAAAATTACACAGCCTCATGGGTATATAATTAAACCTTTTAAAGAGGTTGATATTAGAACGGCCGTTGAAGTAGCACTATATAAGCATAAAAAGGATGAGAAAGTAAAAAATGAAAGAGATCTCTATTATTCAATAATAAAAAATGAAGACAAAAATTTGGACAGTAGTATTTTTGTTAAATCAAAATATCAGCTTGTAAAAGTAAAAACGAAAGAAATATATTTTATTGAAGCGCTAAAAGATTACGTTAAAATTAACACTTCTGACAAACGTTATATAGTTCATTCTACCATGAAAAGCATTAATGAAAAATTACCTGGCTCAGAGTTTTCAAGGGTTCATCGTTCATTTATTGTAAGATTGGATAAAATATTGGCCATTGAGTTTCCGAATATAATCATAGACCATGAGCATAAATATATCCCCATAGGAAACTCATACAAGGAAGAATTAATGAATAAGCTGAAGTTGGCTTAAAAGCAACACGTGTCTATAAACGGAAATTTTATATATACGGAATCGTTCTTGTAGGATTAGAATTTATAGAACCAGGAAACCATAGGCATGGGAAATGAGGTTAGCTCTCCATCCGTATTATCAAACCAGCCAGCCAAGGAAATTTGAAAGGCCTTCTTTTCTGTTTTTTGAAATCGCATGCCTGGCATCATGAAAACAGTTGTAAATGCTGCACTTTTACTTGAAACGGTATATATTTCTTTTGCAGGTGTTCTGTCCCTTTCTTCACTAATAATTTCAGTTTTACCAATAAAAACCATTGCATCAAATATAATGCTGGCTTTTGCACCGACTTTAGATATAGCAGCAATAGAAAAGGAAGGGGCATTTTGTATGCCTGGTTTTATGTTATGCCATGCTTCATAAGAGTCATATATTGTACCTTCTTGAGAAACATAGGTAGCACCGCTGTCTATAGAGGTATAAGTCCCATTTTTAGCAACATCATCCCTACCCAAATTAATGTACATATAGCCTGCAGAGACACTTATATTCTGCTCTCTCGTGCCATAGGTCAAAGTAGCCCAATGCAGGCCACCATAACCTACTCCATTGTTCAGATATGATGCAGAACCCAAAATGGTCCCTAGTCCAAAATTGACTTTTTCGTTTTTCGTTTTAATGGAATACTTTAAAGCAAGGCCAAGAGGAGCACCTATCCATGTGGTCATTAAACCCATGGAAAAATTGTCTAATAGTGCAAAGTGTACCTCAGGCCCAAAGAGGTGAAGCATGGCATAACTCTCACCCTTTTTAATAGGCAAAGCATTGGTCGTAAAAGAGTACCGCGTGGTAAATGGACCATCGGCCCAATAGTCACCATATTTGATTTCATTTTCTGCATCCGATACTAGTTTCATTGATTTAATATCCCATTTGGGAATATATAATTTACCCATGTTATCCGTTTGAATGAGAACTTCTCTCCCATCGTCTTTTAGTAAGACACCTATATATTCTGTACCATCATTTTTTATAATAACATGTAATTTTTGAGTTTCGCCTTCCGGTGCTTCCGATTTAAAAACTGATTTTGCCCCATTGGAATAAGTAATCATAAAAACAGATGATTTCTGGATGCTGAAAACAGGGCCGCTTAGATAATCGCAATTTTTGTATTTAATTTCATATTCTCCAATTTCAATGGTTTTAATCATTATTGTATCTCCTTTTCTTGTTATCATTTCATCGCATTGCTCATCACCATCTTTAGCATATCCGAAATTGGTTTTAAAGGATGGAGCAACCACAGGATTTACAGCTCCAAGGACGGCGATTGCGCTTTTTCCCAGTTCATTTTTTGCGACTGCATTAGAGAAAACAAAAATTAGAATACTTAATACACATAATAGGTTTCTATTCTTATTCATAAGTTTTATTTTTAAAGTTTGTGGGACAAATCTACTCAAGTCTTAATTACCAATAAAATTGAATCACGCAAGGGTAATTGGGATTTTTGCAAATAATGCAAATAATGCAAATAACCAGATAAGCCATTAATATGAAACTACTAAAAGTTATTTAAGGAAATAAAATATTACAACAAGTTTCATAATTAGAAGGGGTTTAAACTTTGCAATTGGATTAATTATATTTGGTGAACTTATAGGGTAGATAAAGGTACATGTTCATTTATCCCTATGTTGGCAGTAATAAAACTGATGACACGAATTATATTCATATTATTTTTACTTACAAGTAATTGGCTATACGGTCAATCAAATAGGGTAATAGATTCTATCTCTACTTACTTTAATTATTATTTTGATCCTGAAAGATTAGAAAATTTTGAAGCCCAAATTGATTTAAATATCAATAAGAATGAATCAATTAACTATGCAATTTTTCAAACCAAATCAGTTGATTCTTTAAAAAATTATCTTAAATCTGTTAAACCTGATTTTACTGGAGCAATTCAAATTTGGCAAATGTATACATCAGGTATGCATAATTCTTATTATATGTCTTTTAAAAATGGCATTCCCCATGGAAAATGGAATATTGAACAATTTCTAGATGTTCATTTTAGTGGCTACTACAATGCTGGAATTCGAGATAGCATTTGGAGTTTATCAGAAGGGACAGGAAATGGAGACCGATATTTCTTTTCTGGTCCATATGTTAATGGAAAAAAAGAAGGTGTTTGGGGTGGAGCTAATGATGAT
>DTSC01000463.1:4666-6453 GCA_012965625.1 Flavobacteriales bacterium
GGAACTAAAGTAACTTATAAAAACGGCATAAAGCATGGGTTAGCTACCATAGAATATTATTGTTGTGATGAAGGAAGTTACATTTCAGGCGAATACCTAGAAGGAATTGACTCTTTAACCTATAATCAAGGGCAATTAGTTGCGTATTCTTCCAATAAATTCTTTAAAAATGGAAAACTAAAGAGCAAAGAGCAAAGGAATTCATTTGAACTAAGTAATAAAAACAATTGCAATGAGTATTACCATCCTTGTTTGCAAATTCCAATGAACAAATCAAGTGAAATTAAATATTGGGATAAAAATGGAAAGTTGATAAAGATGGAAACTTTTGAATCAGGTAAATTAATTAATGAAGAATAACTACCGCCAACAAGGTGTATATTGCATAGCACCCTGCGGGATGCTACGACACCATACACGGAACGTTAGCAAATATGAAACACACTAAAAGAATCATTGTATACATATTGTTTCAAATTTTGATTGTTAGTCAAAGTTTAGGACAGAATTGCAGTAGCTTGAATATTCAATTGGAATCAGATATTACTTCCTCCTGCAATAACATGGTCATGACCATGTTACACGATCAACTTGGAAGGCCATACCTCTATGTAGCAAACAAAGAGGCTGGACTCACAATATTTGACATTTCAACAATATCATCTCCAACACCTGTCGATACGATTCAAACGAATCTATTTGACACTTTACATGTGATGAATTTAACACAAGATGGGAACTACTTGTACTTAGCCATTGGTAATCACTTCACTAATCCGCAAAAGGGTGGTTTGGCTATTATTGATGTGACCAACCCCACAATTCCAGTTCTTGAGGACTATTATGTTCTACCTTCCTCCGCTAACGGAGCAGGTATTGTTAAAGTGGAAGGAAATTATGCTTATCTCGGAGCTATGAAAAGTGGGGTAGTAATTCTTGACGTGACCAACAAAAACAACATCATTTTTGTTTCCCAGTTTGTACCGGATATTAATTTCCCAGTTTTAAATCCAAATTCTGATTTATACAATGCCCGTGGAATGGAGGTAAAAAATAGCATTGTATATTTATGCTATGATGCAGGTGGGTTTAGAGTTATCAATTGCATTGATAAGAATAATCCTATAGAAACAGGAAGATACGCCAACCCTACTTCCTACACACCATTCAACTTACCTAGAGCATATAATAATATTATTCTTGATGATTCACTTGTTTTCATTTCTGTCGATTACTGCGGAGTAGAAGTGCTCAATATTTCAGATACAAGTAATATTACTCTCTCTGGTTGGTGGAACCCTTATAATTGTCCGAATAATAACTGGTTCTCCAGCCCAGTTCATTCAAATGAAATGTATTATGACAATACCTGTAAGCATCTTTTTGTATCAACAGGTAAAAGTGATTTAGTGGTAATTGATGTATCTGATCCCACTCAACCCGATTCATGTAATTTTTATGGAGGAGGATCAAATAGCATTGCGACTTGGGGAGTCAGCTCATATCAAAATAAAATCTTCCTATCTTACATCTGTGCTTTGATTCCTTTTTCTTCTAATTGGACAGGTGTGAAAATTTTGACATACACTCCATGTTCAGCTAATAGTAATGAGGGAAAAGTCAATAATAGATTCTCGATTTTCCCTAACCCTGCTCAAAATTCAATTACACTTAATTCTAAAAACTGGGTTAATAAAAGTGATGCCAAAGCAAATATTACAAACATAATGGGGGAAATATTAATCCAAAGTTCGCTATTGTCTAGTTCTACTTCGATTGATATTAGT
>DTSC01000464.1:0-264 GCA_012965625.1 Flavobacteriales bacterium
CAAGTTTGCTTGATGGACCATAAGAAATCATCTCTAGTCCCTCCGTATGACCTGGTCCATAAGGTATCTCCCAGGGTATCCATTTTTACTACCCAGAAGTCGTACAATCCGTGGTTTCCCCACACATCCCCATCTATAGATTCAGAGGTGCCTCCAATAATATAGTTTCCATCATCGGTGAGGTCAACCGACATGGCATAATCCCAATAGGTACCTCCCAATGCTCTTTCCCATTCCAGGGTTCCCATGCTATCAATTTTTATC
>DTSC01000464.1:274-602 GCA_012965625.1 Flavobacteriales bacterium
GCCACCATGATGGTTGGTAACATCGTCATCCGTTGAGTAGGTCCATCCAACTGCTACACAGCCACCATCAGGTGTTGCCCTTATTCCTTCCAGGTAGTCACTCCCTGTGCCACCGAAGGACCTGGTCCAAATGGTGTCACCAGTGCTATTTATCTTTATAATCCAAAAATCAGAATAAAAGGATGTATTATCATGATGATCCCATACATCTTCGTCTATTGAATATGACGATCCTCCAATTATAAAATTCCCATTTGTAGAAAGGTCAATCCCATAGGGATTGTCATCATCTGTTCCTCCATATGATTTGGTCCATAATGTATCTCCA
>DTSC01000464.1:612-6427 GCA_012965625.1 Flavobacteriales bacterium
GCAAAAGTCGTTATAATATTGTGCCCCATGATGGTCCCACACATCACCATTTATTGAGCTGGATTGGCTGGCAACAAGGAAACCTGCATCAGGGGTTTCTATAATTGCGCTGGCAAATTCTTCCATGCTTCCACCCAATGCCTTGGTCCAAACGGTATCTCCGTTAGCATCAAGTTTGAGCACCCATGCATCAGGTTCCCCGAAGCCTGTATGCACCCCATGTACATCCCCATCATTTGTTAATGCAAAAGCTGAAATAACCATTCCGCCATCAGCAGTATTGACGATGGCGTATCCTCTTTCATAATCAGATGAACCATATGATTTTTCCCATACGAGGCCTGCCTGGGAAAAACAGAGGGTGCTGGCAGTTATTAAAGAAGTAATTAGGACTAATAATTTTTTCACAACATGAATAATTTAAACTTATCGTAATTCCACCAACCTTCTTGTAAATACCTGGCCGTTTGTGGTTAATTTAACCATGTAAATACCGCTAGGATATCCCAACTGAGCAGCACTGAAAAAATAGCTGTGGGTACCTGAGGTCCTTTCGCTGTTTTCCAAAATGGCAATTCTTTCACCAATGATACTGAATATTTCTAATAGTATTTCTTCTTTTTGATTTAACAGGAATGAGATCGTTGTTTGGCCTGAATATGGATTTGGATAAATTGAAATGGAATTATTGCCATCAACAAATTCGAGGATGCCACTTATTGTTCCAACTGTTGCAAAGACAATTGTTTCATTTCCCAAGGAATCAATAACTGTAACACTATAAGTCCCTGAACAAAGGTCAGTCGCGGTTACACCGGTCTGGTTGCCGGTATTCCCATCCCAGATATAAGTATAAGGAGCGTAACCTCCTGAAGCGCTAACAGTTGCCGATCCATCGCATTGCCCCTCGTTTGCATCTACTGTTGTTGTTGTAGCAGTAATTGTAACTCCTGCAATCTCAACACTAACTGAAGTTACAACAGAATCTCCATTGGCATCAAATACTGTTACATAATAATTTCCAGAACATAAACTGTCAGCTGTCTGGGTGGTCTGGTTACCTGCATTTGAATCCCAGATATAGGTATATGGAGAATTTCCACCGGTAGCCGTAATAGTAGCTTCTCCATCACAGCTATCCGCACTTGCCCCCATTGAAGAGGCAGAAGCATCCAGGTCAGAAGTTGTTGAGATACTGCTTGTGTTGGATTTGGAAGAATTGTAATTCTTTGTTTTTTGAGCAAAACATCCATTAGGGTGAATGACTTCTATTTGATAGAATACGCTGTCGAGTGATGGTGGCATCGTATCGGTATAGGTTGATATTGAGCTTGAAATAGAGTCCATAGCTGTTAAGTTGTTTTGTGATGTTCCACGAAGTATCCTGTATTTGACGAAATTAAAGCCAATATAGTTGTCCCATGCAAGGACCACCTTGTTTCCAGTTCCCAAGGCTGATACAAGATGTAGGGAACGATGATAGTCGCTGATAACAGATTCATTTCCACAGGAATCAATCGCCGATATTTTATAGAGCTCAGACTTAACTTCCGGATATGAATACAGGTCTACAAAATCACTTTGTGCAGCATATTCCTGGGTTCCGATAAGCTCATATATGTTGGTTGTAGAGGTCTCGCGATAGATCCTGAAGGAGTCAATTGCTGTGTTCGTTTTTTCCCATACCACCACATACTTTCCGGTAGCAGAATCTACTGAAACCATGCAAATTTCCTGGTCTTCTACCATAACACCAATAGTGATGCTTGCAGAATCCATACAGCCATTGGTGTCGATTACATTAACCATGTAGGAACCACTTGTAAGTGCTGATGCAGCTGTGTTTGTCTGGGAACCAGGGTCATCCCACGAATAAGTAAAAGGAGCAGTTCCGCCAGCTACTGTTACAGTGGCACTTCCATCTGCATTATTACAAGTAGCATCTATGTTGACGATCGTTAGCTCAATATCATCTGGCTCTGTAATTGTAATCATTGCGGATGCCAGGCAGGAGTTTGCATCAAATACATTGACCGAATAGTTGCCAGCAAATAATCCGATAGCAGCAGAGCTTGTTTGATTGTTGTTCCAAACATAATTATATGGAGGAGTACCTCCACTGGCCACTACGGTTGCCGATCCGTCACCTAAACCGAAACAGGTAGTATTTATCCCAGAAATGCTCGTTGTCAAAAGTGTTGGCTCTGCAATGACAAGTGTATCAAAAATGGTAATTCCACAGGTATCCGAAATAATTACGGTATAAGTACCGGCAATTAAACCAGAGATATCTTCAATTGTATCTGCAGAAGACCATAGATAAGAATAGGGAGCTGTTCCTCCTGTTACACTTAGGTCAATCAATCCATCAGTTCCAGCATTACAGCTTACATCACTTAGGACAACAGATGAGGTAAGTGCTGCAGGTTCTGCAATGGTCAATGACGCTGTAGTGGAATCGCCACATGAATCTGTAATGCTTACTGTATAATTACCTGATATTATGCCTGTAATATCTTCAATAGAATCCCCATTTGACCAAAGGTAAGTGTATGGTTCTGTGCCATTGGAAACACTAAGATCAACACTTCCGTCAGAACCTGAAATACAAGACACATCGGTTCCGAAAACTGATGCCGATAATACAGATGGTTCAGAAATTGTGATATTATTAGAGGCGATGCAACCATTAGCATCAAACACGTTAACTGCCTGAAGTCCAGGGAATAAGCCAGAAGAAATGGAATCAGTTTGGTTGTTATTCCACATATAATTGTATGGTGGAGTACCACCGCTAGGGGTAGCTGTTGCAGTACCATCACCTCCACCATAACAAGTGACGTCAGTCGCTGAAATGGCAATGGTTAACAAGGTTGGTTCTGCAATAATAATTGAGTCAACCGCTGATGCGCCACAAGAATCTGTTATTGTCACTATATAGGTGTTGGCACTGAGCACTTCTATATCTTCTGTTGTGCTTAAGCTTAGATCGTTCCATAGATAGGTATATGGTGAAGAGCCTCCAGATACAGTAAGATCTGCTTCGCCATCGCTACCTCCATTACAGCTTACATCAACCGGAACTATACTAATTGCCAGTGCCAATGGGTCTTCAACAATTGCTGTGTCATTGATACTACATCCATTGCTATCTGTTATAGCTACGGTATAAGATCCTGCAAGCAAGGCGCTTATAGAGCTAGACGTACTTGAATTAGACCATAGGTATGTATAGGGTTCATATCCGTCGGAAACACTCACTTCAGCAGTACCATCATTTCCTCCAATGCATCCTGGATTGGTCACTGAAATAGAAGAGGACAGTAGGGGTTCTTCAATGGTAGTGCTCGTTCCTGTCCAGCAATTACTTGCATCCTGGATCATGATGGTATAGATCCCGGCTTCAAGGCCTGTCAGATCCTCAACAAAACTGCTTCCATTGTCATAAGTCCAAAGATATGCATAAGGTGTAGTTCCTCCAGTTACACTGATATCAATAGCTCCATCTCCATATCCAAAACAGCTTATATCTGTTGCTAATACCTCGATTGAAGGTGAATTTGAGTTTCCAACTGTAGCGGTAGCTGTAAGGGTACATGAATTAACATCTGTAATCGTTACCTGGTATGCATTGGCCGAAAGATTTGAAACGCTAGTTGTAATTGCTGAACCGGCATTTGAGTCCCACTGGTAGAAATATCCTGATGTCCCACCGGAAATTGAAATGGCAGCACTACCATTTGATTCACCACATTCAGCTTCAACAACTATAAATGTGGCTTCTAATTCATCAGGTTGGTTTACCGTTGCTATTTTAACTGTTTGACATGTTGAAGCATCTGTAATGGTTATTACATAATTGCCAGCGGTTAATCCATTGATTCCAGCTGTCGAGTCTCCATTAGACCAGGTATAAGTATATGGCGGTGCTCCGCCACTGGCATTAGCTGATAGCGCACCATCAGCATCTCCATTACAGGTAGCATCTGTCGGATTTGCAATACCAACGGTAGCTCCACCCTGCTCACTGATTGCAAAAACGGTTTCTGTGGAACAACCATCATTATCGATGACTATAACTCTATGGTTACCAGCGGATAGGCCAGTTCCGCTGGTACCACTTGACCATAGATAAGTAAATGGACTTACACCACCGCTATCCACATTAACACTGGCAAGTCCGTCAGCATTACCACAGCTAGCATTTACAGATGTTATGGACAGGTATATTGCTGCTGGATCACTCAAAGTTATGGATGTGTCTGTTGAACATCCGATATTGTCACTTACTGTAACATTGTAAGTACCGGCTGCCAGATTACTGGCAGTGGCTACACTTTGGGCTGCTTCATCATCCCACTCATAATTATAAGGGGCAAGACCACCTAAACCTGTAACTATTGCTGCACCATCAGAACCGGCATAACAAGAAATAGCAGATGAAATTGAGATAACTGCTGTGATTCCATCTGATTCTATTACCGTAACGGCATCAGAAAAGGTAGTTGAATAGCCACATCCATTGGTAATCGTTACACTGATAGAATAACTACCCGCATCTGAATATACATGGGAAATGGTAGGGGAAATCGTTGTCAATGTATTTCCATCCCCAAAATCCCAATAATATGAGGATCCGCCATAGCCAATCATGTTTATACTTGAGCAGGTAGTATAGCTTCCTGTAGTTGATGGTGGCTCAAGAATCAAGCCTCCGGCAACCATAAGATTGGATAGAATTTGAATAGATATTGAATCTGTTGTGGTCTTGCCACAGCTATTTGTTAAGGTTAATTGAACGGAATAGGTTCCTTCAATGCTATATGCATGCTTGATAACTGTCAAGGTAATTCCATTTTTGTTCATAAAGACCTCCGTAGCCGAACCTGTAGAGCCATCTCCAAAATCCCAAAGATTATCACTGGAACCAAGGAAGTAAAAGACAACTGCATCTCCTGGACAACCAACAATGTTTGTCTTCGATAAGGTTCCAAATGTATTTTCATTTAAGGTAGGTGATGCATTGTTTATAATCTTTACAGGTACACTTAGCATAGAGGTATTCCCACATGCATTTGATATGGTTACAATTACATTATAGTTTCCAATACTATCATAAAAATGGGAAGCTCCTACCCCTACGGTAGTATCTAAATTGCCGTCTCCAAAATCCCAGGAATAGTTATAGTTTTTAGAACCACCACTATTCATATCATTATTGAGTAGAAACATTACATTATCATTTGGACAATAAGAACTAAACTGGGTAAATATTTGAGGTGGATAGATTGAGGAGTTATTGTCTACATATGCAGATGTAAATAATGTAGTGCTATTTCCACACCCATTGGTGATGGTAACAGATGTGCTGTAAGTACCAGCTACATCATAGATGTGATCAATGGAAGGACCTGATGTGGTAAGGGTATCGCCATTTCCAAAATCCCAGAAATACTTATTAAAGCCCTTCTCTGTACTGAAGTTAAATATTTCTCCAGGACAAACCTGCCATGGATTAACCTGGAAATTCATCCAGGGTGGGAAGCTTGTTGTGGTATCCACAGTTAAAGTGCTGGTAAATGTACTATCAATGTCACAGTGGCTGGTAATGGTTAAGCTTACATCATAGGTTCCTAATGCACTATAGGAATGATTGGCATTGGCGCTACCAAAAGCACTAACTCCATCTCCGAAATCCCAGAAATAAGCTAAGTGTTCTTTATCCGTAGAGAACTGGGCATCTTGATTTGGACAAACAGGATTGGGAAATACACTAACTGAAGTCATGGGAAACATCAATGCGTCATCAATCCAA
>DTSC01000465.1 GCA_012965625.1 Flavobacteriales bacterium
CCTGGCCGAATATTTTATAGGGAATTTTGAAGTTCTTTTGAACCAGGCTGTTTTGATTGTTGCACCTGAAGGCTTGAATAAATTTTATAAGAATGGACTTGAAGGAGATGTTGGCGCCTCATGGATGACTAAAGCGGATAGATTGAACGAGATTATGGATTATAATAAGTACCTAGATAATTTATACGATAAGATTTTCCAGAAAATGAATAGAGAAGAGGTTCAAGTTAACATCTTGGGTTTTTCGCAAGGATCATCAACTGCTTGTAGATGGATTATGGAAGGTAATGCCAAGTTTGACAACCTGGTAATTTGGTCTGGTGGAATACCAAATGACCTGGAATTTGAAAAGTTTAGAGGAATCTTATCAGGGAAACCACTACAGGTATTGGTAGGTGATGATGACACTTTTATAAAAGAGTCAGATATAGCTGCTCAGGAAAAAATGCTAATGGATAGAAATATAGATTATAAATTAACCAGGTTTCAAGGTGGGCACAATGTCGAACCTGAAGTATTAAAGCACTTAGCCGAGACTTTGTAATCTATGGATGGATATACTGAAAATGAACCATAAATTGTTAAAAATAGCTGTTGGATTTATTCTATTTATGACAATATCCTTTGGGTTCCAACTATCAAAAGCCCAATGTCCAGCTGGGCAATCAGAAGTATTCATTGATGTAATTACGGATGACTATGGTTACGATTGTTATTGGGAGCTGCTGCTGGCAGGTGATACTTGTGGAGGAAATTCTATAATCCAGGGTGGGAATATGGCAGTTGGCTGTTATGGTGGCTGTGCTCAGGCGCAAACTTCTGGTGGTTATGCTGACAATACCACTATTACAGAAGGGCCTTGGTGCCTTCAGGAAGGAAATTATTATGACATAGTTTATGTTGATGATTATGGAGATGGAGGGATAACCTTTGAGGTTAATGTATCAGGCCAACTAGCTAAAACCATAAGTGGCTCTGGCTGTGGGGGGACTTACAGTTTTATGATTCAGCCACCCCTGTCATTGGATTCTTCAAACTTGCCTATTGTTGTTTTAAATACATTAGGTCAAACGATATTGGATGACCCAAAGATAACTATAGATATGGGTATTATATATAATGGGCCAGGGCAAATGAATCACATGTCAGATCCTTTTAATGATTACGATAGTAAAATTGGTATAGAATACCGCGGTTCATCATCCCAGTCTTTCCCAAAGAAATCGTATGGGCTGGAAACCAGGGATGTTTTCGGAAATAGCTTAAATGTACCCATCCTGGGGATGCCTTCAGAAAATGATTGGATATTATATGCTCCCTATAGTGATAAGTCACTTATTAGAAATGTGATGGCTTTTGAGCTGGGAGCCAAACTTGGGGGCTATGCTCCAAGAACAAGATTATGTGAACTTGTTCTTGATAATTCTTATCAAGGAGTTTATGTTTTTATGGAGAAAATAAAAAGAGCTAGTACCAGGGTTGATATTTCAGGCTTAGGCACTACTGACACATTAGGAGACCAGGTTACGGGGGGGTATATAATTAAAATTGATAAAAGTACTGGAGGATCAGATGGCTGGGTATCTCCTTATCCACCTGATAGTAGTGGTGTTCACGATATCTTTTTTCAGTATGATTATCCTGATTGGAAATATATTCTGCCTGTCCAGCAATCCTATATTCAAGATTTTATGTATGATTTTGAGTCTACTCTAAAAAGTCCTTGGTTTTTAGATGTTGATTCTGGATACAAGAATTATGTTGACATCACTTCGTTTGCTGATTTTTTAATAATGAACGAACTAACGAATAACGTTGATGGCTATAGATTAAGCACTTTTATGAATAAGGATAAGGATAGTAAAGGGGGAAAATTAACTATGGGCCCATTATGGGATTTTAATTTAGCATTTGGTAATGCTGACTATTGTAATGGGGGAAATACTTTTGGGTGGGCCTATGATTTTAACTCGGTTTGCCCCGGCGACAATAAGCAGATTCCTTTCTGGTGGGAACGCATTCTTCAAGATTCAATATTTGTCAATTTAGTGAAATGCCGGTGGGATAACTTACGTAATGGAGAATTTCATACAGATACCATAATGGCCTATATTGATTCTTTGGCTAATTACCTTGATATTGCACAGCAGAGAAATTTCAACACGTGGAATATTCTGGGAACTTATATATGGCCTAATAATTTTATTGGTAATACCTACCAGGAAGAAATTGATTATATGAAAACATGGGCTTCAGAGAGGTTAGTTTGGTTAGATTCAAATATCAGTGGTATCTGTTATCCCTCTTTGAGTGTCTTTAATCAAGATGAAAGCACTTTAGGTTTTATCCTATATCCTAATCCTGCTGATAAACAGGCACATATCATTAATCCATCAGCTTTTGAGAGGCCTGTTGAGATAATGATCTTTGATCAGTTTGGGAAGTTGGTTTATAAGGATGGCTCCTATAAAATTGACGATGAAATTTTTATAGAATCGAGCTCTTTGTCTTCTGGAATTTATATTTGCAAAATTAGGTTTGGCAATAAAACAGCTTCCAGGAAGTTTATCATTATTCATTAAATATGCATCTTATCATTTATTGTTAGTTTAGTAGAAAATTTTTATTATTTCTTCACCAATCCAATTATTTGCCAAATATGAAATATCTAATCCTTGTATTGCCTCTATTCCTTTTCGCATGCGAAAGTGCAGAAGTGAACAATGAAATCGTCCGATTGAATGAAGAAAAAGCTGTTTTAAAAAAGAAAGCTGCAGAGAAAGATTCTGTCATTATTATGATCGTGCAATCATTTAATGATATTGAAGGCAATTTAAGAATGGTGAAAGAGAAACAGGGGTTGATCAGTTTAAATACTACAGGAGATGTAGAGTCTGAGAAGTCTAGAAGGGAAAAGATCATTGAAGACATTCAAATGATTAATACAATTATGGAAGAGAATCGAAAGAAGATTCGAGAGTTTACAAGAAAAATTGATGCATTGGCTCAGGATCAAAGATCTTCAAGCATCAAAATTGAAGGTTTAAAGAAAATGATCAGCACATTAAATTTGATGATTGAGGACAAAGATGCTGAAATCGGCTCACTGAAGAATGACCTAGCTACAATGAATTTTTCTCTCGATAGCCTTGCGCTTGTTTATGATGAACAAACAATTGTAGTGGAGGACCAGGCAATGGCGCTAAATACAGGGTTCTACTGTTATGGTACATTAAAAGAGCTCAAGGAAAAAGGAGTAGTGACCAAGACAGGGGGTTTCATCGGAATTGGGAAAACAGCAAAATTAATGGAAGACTTCAATAGAAATTATTTTACAAAGATTGATATTACTCAAGAAGGTTCCATTGATTTGTTTAGCAAATCAGCGCGAATAATTACAAATCATGCAACAGAATCATACACGTTTGAGAAAGATGGAGATACGGTTGAAAAATTGACAATAACAGACCCTATAGCATTTTGGAGTGCCTCCAAATATCTGGTTATTATTGTAGAGTAAGCTATCCCTTTTATTAAAGTCAATATAGCAAAAGACATACTTTCAGATCTCATATTTTGAATATATCTTTGCAGAAAATTAAATTTCAAAAATATAATTAATGGAACCTGAAGTAATAAGTCCTGAATCTATCCAAAGTGAGGATTCACAAGAAAAAAGCAAGATGCAGCAATTAGTACAAAATCAAAGAACCCATTTTAATACAGGCAAGACAAAAGATCTCGAATTTAGGCTGAAAATGTTAAGATTGTTAAAAACGGCCATTGTCAATCATAAAGAGAATCTAGAAGCTGCCCTTAAGGCGGATCTAAATAAGTCTGAAACGGAGTCTTATGCTACAGAAATTGGTGTTACTATAGCAGAGATAAGACATTATATCAGCAATTTGCGAACTTGGGTTAGAGGACAAAAGGTCCCTACACCCTTGTTTTTTCTTCCAGGCAAGTCGGAGATAAGGTATGAACCATATGGTGTATGTCTGGTCATTGGCCCATGGAATTATCCCTTTAAAAATTTATTTGGCCCTGTTTTGGGTTCTGTTAGTGCTGGAAACTGCACGGTATTGAAACCTTCTGAAAATTCTCCTCATACCGCTGCAGCTATCAAGAATATGGTATCTGAGTATTTTGATCCTGAATATATGGTAGTTATTGAAGGAGGTGTTTCCGAAACAACCGAATTGCTAAAGGAGAGGTTTGACTATCTGTTTTTTACTGGTGGTACAGAAATTGGAAAAATCATTTATCAAGCTGCGGCCAGACACTTAACTCCGGTAACGCTCGAGCTGGGAGGTAAAAGTCCGGCCATCATCCATAAGTCAGCAAATTTGGAGGTCACTGCTAAAAGGTTAGCGTGGGGGAAGTTTATTAATCTTGGACAAACTTGTATTGCACCTGATTATCTCTTGGTTGACAATTCAATAAAGGACCAGCTGATTGAAAAACTAAAAAAGGTAATAGTCGATTTTTATGGTGAGGATCCATCAACAAGCCCTGACCTTGGAAGAATCATAAATAAGCATCATTTTGACAGAGTTAAAGGCCTTATTGAGGGAGATGTGGTTTTTGGCGGAGATTCAAATGAGGAAGATCGCTATATTGGTCCAACCATTATCAATAATGTAAAGCCAGACGACAAGGTGATGCAAGAGGAAATATTTGGACCCATTATTCCGATTATTGGATATGATGATATCGAGGAAGCCATAGATATTATAAACAAGAGGCCAAAACCACTTGCACTATATGTATTCTCTAATAACCACGGCGCAAGGAAAAAAGTTATCAATAGTACCAGCTCGGGCGGTGTTTGTATCAACGAAACCATCATGCATGTAGGAAGCCCTTATTTGCCCTTTGGTGGGGTGGGGAACTCAGGCATCGGTGCTTATAATGGGAGAACTGGATTTGAGACATTTTCACATAGAAGAAGTGTAATGACAAGGTCCTTTATGTTTGATGTCCCACAAAAATATCCACCTTTTACAGAAGGTAAATTGAACTTCATTAAATTTGCCTTAAAGAGGCTATTTTAATAATAGCATAAATGGTTGAATCTGCAATTGTCCTATATTCCATACCTGCTTTTTTTATTCTAATTGGTGTTGAGCTGCTTGTGGCCAGGCTTAAGAATGAGCAGCATTATAGGTTGAATGATGCCATTACAAGCATAGCTTGTGGGGTTAGCTCTGAAGTGGTGGGTGTCTTTATTAAATCTGCCTTTTTCTTTGCCTATATATTAATCTTTGAGCATCTAAAGATATATGAGATTCCAAATACCATATGGTCGTGGATTATCTTGTTCTTTGGGGTGGATTTTTTTTACTACTGGTTTCACCGAAAAAGTCATGAGATCAATATGATATGGGCAACACATATTGTACACCATCAAAGCGAAGAATACAATCTGAGCACCGCTCTGAGGCAGGCCTGGTTCCAAACGGCTTTTTCCTGGGTGTTCTACCTGCCGCTTGCTTTTGTAGGTTTTGATCCTAAGATGTTCATTGCCGTCAAGGGGATCAATTTGGTTTATCAGTTTTGGATCCATACAAAAATGATAGGAAGGATGGGTGTTTTGGAGTGGTTTATGAATACCCCATCACACCACAGAGTACATCATGGAAAAAATCCAAAGTACCTGGATAAAAATTATGCTGCTGTATTCATTATATGGGACAGGATGTTTGGCACCTTCCAAAAGGAGGAGGAGGAACCAGTTTTTGGTACCACTAAAACGCTGGAAAGCTTTAATCCGGTTTGGACTAATTTTCATTATTGGGTTGATTTATTTAAACTCGCTGCTAGATGCACCACCTTAAAAGATAAGATAAATGTATTTCTTAAACCCCCAGGATGGCAGCCTGAAGAGCTTGGAGGCTTTCAGCATGCACCAGAAGTGGATAAGATGTCGTATAAAAAATATACTGTGCCATTACACCAATCCGTTTCAGTTTACGTGCTGATACAATTTGTTTTAGTAATTCTTTGTTCAGGATTTATGCTCTTTGATGCATCCAGTGAGGATCCGCTTTTATTTAAAAATAACCTTCAGAAGTGTTTTGCTGCCTTTGTCTTTGTATTGACCCTATTAAATTGTGGTGGTATGCTTGAGCAAAAAAAGTGGCTGCGCAAGCTGGAACTTATAAGGCTCTTGGCGATATTGGCATTGCCTGCATTCTTCTATGGCCAGGTTAATCTTTTATTGATGCTTCCTCTCATAGCAGCTTATGTCTTAGCCTCTAGTGTATGGCTGCTGCTTAATCAGAAACACCTTATAAGTCAAGATTCTGGCGCTGTAACAGTGGAGAAATAGCAAATGAAGAAACCTCAACTTCTTTTAATATTTTATTTCTTGCTTGCAATTGCTGAGCTTGCCAGCCATTGGTTTACCATTCCAACCTTACACA
>DTSC01000466.1 GCA_012965625.1 Flavobacteriales bacterium
CTCTTGTTATAACACAATCAGCCTTAAACTCGACAATCACGATAAATTCATTAACTTTTTTAAGAAAAGCCACCTCTGTTTCAATAATATCAGTGTTGTTATCTATGTCCTTAGCTGCCATTATCATATTTTAGCAGGGTATTTAAAGGAAATGCAGGGGGTTAGAAAGAGCATGAGTATTATTTGTTTCATACCCAAATATACAAAAACACAGAATAAGGATTTTGGAGGAGATTGAGTATAAAAAAGGGGGAGGAAAAATGAAAATTGACCCCTGCAGTGTCCCCTGAAAAAGAAAACCCCCATTCTATCAGATAGAATGAGGGCTTTATTGTGCCCAGGACAGGAGTTGAACCTGCACGTTCTTGCGAACACTAGCCCCTCAAGCTAGCGTGTCTACCAATTTCACCACCTGGGCATATTAAACCATGGAATAAGTATCATTCATATTCAGCCAGTAATACTTTTGCATCGGCTATATCTTTACTATCTTCCAGGGAATTATCTTCTCTTGGTGTGCTGGAAATAATTTTTTTCAGAACTGTTATTGCCCTTTCTTCTTCTCCTTCATCATGAAGGACTTGTGCATAATAGAGGCCAGCCATAAGATCTTCGCTATTAATTTGTAAACATTTTTCAAGGTTTTCAATCGCATCGTCATTATCAGGCCAAGACAAAATAAAGGGAATATAGGGCGTTTTATAATGAATAATGCCTAGCATACCATATCCACCTCCTTTTCTATAATTTGGATCCAATTCTATCACTTTTTCACTAAGTGATTTCAATTTATCTGCTAACCCTTCTCTTGCAGATTTCATAATTCCAGATGTTTCTCCCCATTTTGCTAAATTTACCAGATGCCAAAAATAAATGGCAGCAGATCCTGGATACTTTAAAATCATAGTTTCCCCAAGTATCTTACTTTTATAATAAGCTTCAAGGCGTTTGTTTTTCTCAATTTCAACAAAGGAGCCTTTAAAATAATAACATTTCATTAAAAATACTGCTGCCTCTTCCTCTGTAGATCGTGATTTCAATGCATTTTTGAAGTGTTTTATTGCACCGTTTATGGTTTCAGGAGAAGCTATCAAGTCTTTTGTGCTTTCAGCCCTTCTATTGTAAAGTTCTATCCCTTTAAAAATTTCTTCTTTCTGAGAGAAGGAAGTGATGGTTAGGCTTATAAATGAGCAGATGAAGAGAATTTCCTTCATGTGTTTAAATTTTGTTAGCGGACACTCTAAATGGTCTTTTGTAAATTTGCCATTTTGATTGCAGCAATGGCTGCATCCTCTCCCTTGTTTCCATATTTACCACCAGACCTGTCCTTTGCTTGTTGCATATTGTTAGGTGTAAGAACTCCAAAAATGACAGGTGTATTGTATTTCAAGCCAACATGCTGTATGCCATTTGCAACGCTTTCAGCAATAAAATCAAAATGTTTTGTCTCTCCCTGGATTATACAACCCAGGCATATAATGGCATGATAACATTTTTTCTCAGCCAACATTTGGGCAACCATGGGCAATTCATAGCTTCCGGGAGCATGCACGGTTTTGATATTTTCTTTTTTTACACCATATTTTTCTAAAGTTTTTGTGGCTGATTCGTACATAGCCAAAGTAATATCTGGATTCCATTCTGCAACCACGATACCAAATCTCATGTTCTTCCCCGAAGGAACAGATGTTATTTGATGAAGGATGTCAGCCTTAGTAGCCAATGAGGAATTTACTTGGTGTTTGCGATTGAATTTGCTCTGGTAAGATATTTTTCAACCTCTAATCCTTCCTTTGTATCCGGATAGGAGTTTTTGATGTTATTATAAATTTTGGCTGCTTTTTTATAGTTGCCTTGTTCTTCATAGCCTAATGCCGCTTTCATTAAATATATAGGCGCTGTAAAATCATTATTGCTTTCTTTTGCAGCATCCATATAATAGGATGTAGCAGTTTTGGTTTCGCCCAGTTCCATATATGCATCTCCTATAGCTCCAGTAGCTACTGAACTCACTATTTCATCTTTAGCATCAAATGAACTTAAATATTCAATTGCCTCTTCATAATTACCTTGCTTTAGATAACAAATTCCTAAATAATAATTTGCCAGGTTACCAGAAGGAGTAACACTATATTCATCCAAGATATCTAAAAACCCCAGATAGTTCCCATCACCGTTTATTGCAAGATTTAAAGAATCTTGTTCGAAATATCTTTCTGCAACAAACATTTGTGATTGTGCCTCAACTTCTAAAGGATCTACATATAATTTTTTATATCCAAAATATCCGCCGATAATCAAAACGATTGCCCCAATAATTAATGTGAGGCTTTTTTGGTTTTCTTCAATATATGTTTCCGTTTTGCTATAAACCTCAGTAACATCTAATATTGTATCGTCCTGCTTTTTTGCCATGGGTAAAATATGTTCATCATTGATACTTGTCTTCCAGAAAAGACATGCAAAAATAAGTTTTTTTCTTTAACCCAGTTTTTATTAATTTTCAAAGTTTATCGTACAGTAGATTTTAATACCATTATTTTTTGACAGATGTATCTGAAAAAACTCAGTCTTATCAATTTTAAGAATTTCAAGGATGTAAATCTTTCTTTTGCAGATCATGTCAATTGTTTTGTTGGAGACAATGGTGGCGGAAAAACCAACCTTCTTGATGCCATTCATTATCTATCCTTTTGTAAGAGTTTTATTAATCCGATTGAAGGACAGAACATTAATCATGGAGAAGGGTTTTATATGATTCAGGGTACTTTTGAATTAAACAAAAAAGAAGAAAAGGTGTATTGTGGATTTAAAAAGGGAAACAAAAAAACATTTAAAAGGAATAGCAAGGAATATTCAAGGCTGGCTGACCATATTGGCTTATTGCCTGTTGTAATGGTTTCCCCTGAGGATATTTCGTTGATTTCTGAGGGAAGTGAGATTAGAAGGAAATTGATAGATACTATTATCTCTCAGCTAGACAAAATATATCTTGATAATTTAATAGAATATAATAAGATCCTCCTGCAAAGAAATGCACTCCTTAAGCGATTGGCAGGCACTGTAAATTTTGATGTCCCCTCATTGGAAGTCTGGGATGAGCAGATGGTAAGGCTAGGAAAACTAATTCATGATAAAAGACTTGCCTTTATGGAACAATTTCTGCCGATTTTCCAAGAGTATTTTAACTTTATATCAGGAGGTGCGGAAAAGGTTAGTATCAGTTATTCCTCACAGCTAAACGACAAAGACTTTAGTCTTATACTTGCGGAAGCATTGGATAGAGACAGGATAGTGCAATATTCAACAGTAGGAATCCATAAAGATGACCTTTTATTTAAGATTGAAGGTTTTCCGATAAAAAAGATTGGATCTCAAGGCCAGAAAAAATCATTTGTAATTGCTATAAGACTGGCCCAGTTTGATTTTATTAAGAACTTTAAGGAATTTAAGCCCCTTCTATTATTGGATGATATATTTGACAAGCTTGATCCTTCAAGAGTGAAGAAACTAATAGAAAAAGTAAGCGGAGAGGCCTTTGGGCAAATATTCATTACGCACACTCACAAGAAAAGGCTAAAAGAAGTCTTGAAAAATATTGCGGTAGGATATATGATGTTTAATGTAAATAATGGTTTAGTTTTATTGGATAAAAAGAATCCTTCTTTAGTAAAATAGTGGAATATTCATTAAAAGATACCATCAAAGCTTTTTTAAGAGAAAACAATCTTGAAGAGAAGATAATGCAAGTGCGATTAAAAGCTTCCTGGGAGAAGTTGGTAGGTAAAACCATTTCAAACCATACAACCAAACTATACTTGAAAAACAAAAAGCTATATGTAAGCTTTGGCTCTGCTGTTATTAAGGATGAATTGTCTTATGCAAAATCAAAAATGATACAACACCTCAACCAAGAATTAGGCGAGGAGGTAATAAATGAAATAATAATTACCTAATCTTAGTATTGCTCTGCAGGGGTGAAATGGAAGCTGCCCTCAATAATAGCATTCTCATCACTATCTGAACCATGTACGGCATTACTCTCAAGAGATAACCCAAATAATTTTCTTATGGTGCCTTCTTTAGCTTCTTGGGGGTTGGTTGCACCTATGAAATTTCTAAATGCTTCTACTGCATTTTCCTTTACAAGGATGGCTGCCACAATTGGCCCTGAAGTCATATAGCTTACCAATGAATCGTAAAACGGCCTATCCTTATGAACAGCATAGAATTTCCTGGCATCTTCAGCAGATAACTGTTTCAACTTTAACGCCTTAACTTTAAACCCCGCTTTAGTGATCATATCTAAAATTGCTCCTGTATGCCCATCTCTTACAGCATCTGGTTTTATCATGGTTAACGTTATATTATCTGCCATTTATTTTGAAAATTATTTGTTTGATCCAATTATGTGCGGATGCGAAATTAAGCAATTAATATTAACTTCGTAGGGATTGCAAACCCAGAAAGAAATGACTAAAAAAGAGATCTCTAGAATTAAAGAACAGCTTGATTCACCGAAGAAGATAATAATAACCACCCATCAACTGCCAGATGGAGATGCCATGGGTTCTTCCCTTGCATTTTATCATTACCTTTTACAGAAAGGCCATAAGGCTACAGTCATTTCTCCTAGCAATTACCCCAATTTTTTAAAATGGCTCCCTGGCAACGATAATGTCCTAAATTATTATTTGGATAAAGACTTAATCATAAAAAGGTTTGATGAGGCTGATATGATGTTTTGCCTTGATTATAATACACCGGATAGGGCAAAGGGATTAAAAGAATTGGTCACATCGTTTGATGGTATTAAGATTGTAATTGACCATCATCCTGATCCTGATGATTTCGGAGATTATATGCTTTCTGTAGTATCTTCCAGCTCTACAGCCGAACTCATTTTTGAATTTATTACTTCTCTTGGTGACAGGGGCCTGATAAATAAAGATGTAGCAGCATGCATTTATACTGGAATTCTTACGGATACTGGTTCCTTTTCATATGGCTCAACATCAGCCAATGCACATTATATAGCAGGGGAGATGATTAAAGCTGGTGCAGATAATTTAATGATACAAGACCATATTTTTCAAAGCAACACTGAAGATAGGATCAGGTTACTTGGTTATGCTATTTCTGAAAAATTGAAGGTGGTTAAAGATTTGAATGTAGCCTATATAATGCTATCAATAGAGGATCTTGAAAAATTCAACTTTCAGCAAGGTGACACAGAAGGACTTGTTAATCATGCGCTATCAATTAATAAGGTTAGCTTAGCTGTTTTAATGACAGAAAAGACAGGAAGTGTTAAATTCTCTTTTCGTTCGAGCGGAAAATGTCCTGCAAATTTGATTGCAAAAGAACATTTTAATGGTGGTGGCCATAGAAATGCAGCAGGTGGTGAGCGTTCCGGAACATTACAAGATGCTGAAACCCAGTTTTTAGCTATAATTTTAAATTACAAAGACAAATTAACCTGATGATATCATTTAGATATTTATTGTTTCTTATAAGTGGTTTGATTATCTTTATTTCCTGCTCTACAAATGAAGCTCCAAAAACGATCCTGTCAGAAGAGCAGGTCAAAGAACCATTAATTGATGCCAATAAAAAAAGGTTGAAAGTAGAAAATAGAAAAATCGAAGAATATCTTAAGAGAAGAAAATGGAACATGGAGCTTACTGGCTCAGGCCTTAGGTATTTGATTTATGAAAAAGGTGGGGGAGAGCAGGTAGATTCTGGCAAGACGGTGGTTATAAATTATAATGTAAACCTTATGGATGGAACGCAATGTTATAGTTCTGATATTGACGGAACTAAAGGCTTTGTAGCTGGCAAGGGTGAAGTTGAAGACGGTCTGGATGAAGGGGTCTTCTATATGCAAACTGGAGACAAGGCGAAGTTTATTTTACCTTCGCATTTAGCATATGGTTTAATGGGAGATGGCGATAAAGTCCCTTCTCATTCAGTATTGGTTTACGATGTTGAACTAATAGATATAAAATAATTAAGCTGCATACTATGAATATCCAAATTGCCAAAAGAAGAAAATTGTTACTTCAGCTTATTATATTATTTCTTGTTGCCTGTTCCTCTAATGAAAATGTAAACATTCAGAAGATTATTATTGAGGATGGCATGAACTATTATGGTGAAAAGTTTAATCAGCAAGATGCGATAGCGCTTAACGAATTCGTGGTATTGGCAAAAAACACGGATACATTAGAGATAAAGCTAAAAGTTGGCATCAGTGAAGTTTGTCAAACAAAAGGATGCTGGATGAAGGTCAACCTTTTGGGTGGCGAGAAAATGGTCGTTAGCTTTTTAGAGCATAATCTGTTTATTCCAAAAGATGTTGCCGGTAAGAGCTGTTTCATTATGGGAAAGACCTTTTTAAGGCCTGTTAGCGTGGAAATGCAAAAACAATATGCAAAAGATCTTGGTGAACTAACAAGGTTAGTTGATGCCATTAATGAGTCCATAATCCAAAGATGTTTCATAGCAAGTGGCATTATTATAAAGGAGTAATTCATGATAAGGCTATTATTGAGCGCATTTGCAATGCAGATTTTCAGCTTTACTGCATTCTCTCAGTGTAATGGAGATCCTGATATTTGTGATAAGAGGTATGACCATGTAGTGTATGTAACTACCCATAATGCATATAATTACAGCCCTTCTTTTCAGCTGCCAAACCAGTCTTTTTCAGTAGCACAACAGATGCAAGATGGTGTTAGGGCATTTATGCTGGATGTACACAATGATGTTTTTGGCACACCAAGTTTATACCATGGTATAACACCGGTCTTGGGAAGTGAGCCATTGGAAGATGTTTTAAGTGACATAAAGCAATTTATCGATCAAAATCCCAATGAAATACTCACCATAATTTTTGAAGCATACATAAATGCTTCCGAAATGGATGCTGTTTTTACTTCAACTGGCTTAAAACCGTATTTGTTTACCCAAACATTTGGGCAGCCTTGGCCTACCTTGCAGGAGATGATAAATAACAATGAACGGCTTGTGGTGTTTTCGGACATAGATGATGCTGGGGCAGGACAAGAATGGTATCATTATGTTTGGGATTATTGTGTAGAGACCCACTACTCAAATAGTAGCAGGGCTGATTTCTCTTGTAATTTCAATCGTGGAGATTCGATCAACAGTTTGTTTATACTAAATCATTTTGTTACCAATCAAACTCTAGGGACTGGAGAACTGGACTCTTCAGTACTTGCCAATTCAAATCCATATTTCTTGAACAGGGCAAATCAATGTATGCAGGAAAAAGGAAAGCTTCCCAATTTTTTGACCGTTGATTTCTACGATGTAGGCAATGTATTTGAAACGAAAGATGAGCTTAATGAAAATTATATAGGCATACCTCAGAATTCTGTACATCCAAAGGATGTTTTTTCAGTGTTTCCAAATCCGTTTGACGATTATGCCGAAATTAATATCCTAAATAATAGAAGCCTGAATCAAACAATGATTAGAGTATTGGACATAAAGGGCCGAGTATTGAAGGTGTTTACACCAGACCATTATAAAGATGGAACACTTTTACTCAAGGATCTTGGTAAAGGGATGCTGTTTGTCCAACTGCTTGAAAATGGAAAAGTTGTAAAAACCACCAAAGCAATTATGAACTAGTTTTCTTTTCCTAGAAGGAATACGGTTGGTTTCTTATTAATAGAAGGTAACTTCTTTTTCCATTGTCCAACAGGTCTTGTTAAAATCATCTCTGAATCTAAAGTAAGGTCGGTGGCAATACATAGCCTTGTATTGGTATTTGAATTCTCAACAATAGCTTCTAGAAGATGTTGATTTCTATATGGGGCTTCAATGAATATTTGTGTAACTCCTTTGTTGGCTTCCTTTTCCAGTTTGAGAACAGCATCTATTCTTAGCTTTCTGTCTTTTGGTAAGTATCCATTGAATTTAAATGCTTGTCCATTCATGCCAGATCCAATAAGTGCCAATAAGATTGAAGAGGGGCCAACAAGGGGAACTACCTGGATGTTTTGCTGATGTGCAATCCCAACTAAGTCTGCGCCAGGATCTGCAAGGCAGGGGCATCCTGCTTCAGATAATAGGCCAAGATCATTCCCTCGTTTCACAGGATCTAATAAGTGGTCAAGCTCTTCCTTGCTCGTTCGCTTGTTTAAGCTGGAAAAATTAAGGTCTCGTATATTGGTAACCGATAACTTGCTTAAATACCTTCTGCTTGTCCTGATATCTTCAGCAACAAAATATTTTAAGTTTACAAGAACTTTGTGGATATGCTTTGGCATTACCTTCTCCCAGTTTGAAGGGCCAAGTAATGTTGGGATGAGATATAATTTCCCCTTGCCGGACATCTATAGGTTTTTAGCTATATTTTCACAAGCTGTATCGATTAGCTCATATACCTTTTCAAAGCCTTTGTCTCCTCCATACCATGGGTCTGGTACTGACATGTTTTCGCCAGGCTTAATTTGATCGAGCAAGAAGCTTACCTTGTCTATATCAGCATCATTACGTGCCAAGCTTATGATGTTATGATAATTTGAACTGTCCATAGCAAAGATCTGGTCAAATTCATCAAAATCATTCACGGTGAACTGTCTTCCCATTAATGTGCTTATATCAATACCATGACTATGTGCTGTAAGAATCATCCTTGAATCTGGTGCTTCTCCAACATGGTAGGCGGCTGTACCACAAGAATCTACCTCAACATTCAGCCCCCTCTTTTGGACTTTTTCGCGTAACAATCCCTCTGCCAGAGGGGAGCGACAAATATTCCCAAGACATACCATTAGAACTTTCATAATATTAATTTCTGGGAAAAGGAATTTGAACTTAAGCTTTAATGCCAACTTAAACTAATATCATAGAAAAGACACTAATCGATGCTTATTTTTTTCTTAAGTTCAGTAACATAACCTCTAAATTGCTTATCAGTATCGATAAGGTTATTGACCGTTCGGCAAGCGTGCAATACAGTAGCATGGTCTTTCCCCCCACAATGTGCACCGATCTTTGCCAATGACGATTTGGTCATGCTTTTCGAGAAGTACATAGCAAGCTGCCTAGCTTGAACCACATCTCGTTTTCGGGTTTTGGATTTTAAAAGCTCTATTGGCAAGTCAAAATAGTCACATACTACTTTTTGAATATAGTCAATAGAAACCTCTCTGGCTGTGTTTTTAACAAATTTGTCAATCATTTGTTTTGCCAAATCAAGGTCAATTGCGCGCTTATTAAATGAGCTCTGTGCCAAAAGTGTTACTAGAGCTCCATGAAGCTCTCGGATGTTGGAAGTAATACTATATGCAAGATATTCCATAACCTCCTTTGGCATTTTTATGCCATCATTTTGAATTTTGGTTTCCAGGATTGCAATTCTGGTTTCAAGTTCAGGAATTTGCAAGTCGGCCGAAAGCCCCCATTTGAATCTTGATAGCAACCGTTGTTCCATTCCTTGCATATCAATCGGCGGCTTATCTGCTGTAAGAATTAATTGCTTACCAGTTTGGTGCAGATGATTGAATATATGGAAGAAAACATCTTGTGTTTTTTCTTTTCCAGAGAAAAATTGCACATCATCAATAATCAAAAAGTCTATCATTTGATAGAAGTGAACAAAATCATTTTTATTGTTTGAGCGAATAGCGTCAACGAACTGGCTTTGAAACCTTTCAGCAGTTACATAAAGAACTATCTTCTCAGGAAACCTTTCTTTCATTTGTATGCCAATGGCATGGGAAAGGTGTGTTTTTCCTAGTCCCGTACCCCCATAAATCAATAGTGGATTAAAGGAAGTCCCTCCTGGTTTTTCAGCAACAGCATAACCTGCAGACCTTGCAAGCCGATTGCATTCACCCTCTATAAAATTATCTAATGTATAAAGTGGATTAAGTTGAGAATCTACCTTGATCTTTTTCAAGCCAGGAATGATAAAGGGGTTCCTTATGGTGTCCTTGTTTATATCTATAGGCATCGATACAGATGGGTTCTTTAATACATTCTTGTCTGTAGCAGGTATTTTTACTGTATATGGATTGGTATTAGTGGAGCCACTTTCTATTATAATACTATACTCTAATCGTCCCTTTTGTCCCAACTCCTTTTTAAGGATTTTCTTTAATATGCCAACATAATGTTCTTCAAGCCATTCGTAAAAGAATTGACTTGGAACTTGGATGGTAAGTATTGCGTTTTTTAATTTTACCGCAACAATAGGGTCAAACCAAGTTTTGTAAGCCTGGGCACTAACATTGTCCTGAATTACTTTTAAGCAGCTATTCCAAACGGCTATATGGTCTTTTGTTTGTTGCATGTGCGATGCTGCTTTTACGAAATATTATTTTTTAATTTTTTTAAAAATATTTATAGAATACATTGATTTTCATTCAATTTAATGGCTTTGAAATCAATCCTCTATTTGGTAGACAAAAATTGGTAAAAAAAAAGTAAAAAAAAAATTAAATTTGGCTTGGATTATTGACAATTTTTATAGTACTCCCTTTTTCCAAATTTTGTTTTAATTTTTTTTTAATTACATAGTCGATTCTGCCCATTCTTACGCCATAGCATCCAGCCTGGCATACTAAAATATCTTTACCATCACTATTCTTGTACTCTATTGGCTTATCCAGCTTAGTATGGGTATGGCCTCCGATAATAAGGTCGATATTCTTAGATCGTAAAGCAAGAGAATGATCACAGATCTTATTGCTCTCATAACGATATCCTAAGTGAGATAAACAGATCACCAGATCACATGTTTTTTCTTTCTTTAACAAGTATGACATCTCAGCTGATTTTGTTACTGGATCAAGGTATTTTGTATTTCCATACATCTTTTTATTTACAAGGCCTTCCAACTCAATTCCCAATCCAAAAACACCAACTTTTAATCCCTCTTTTTTATAAACTTTATATGGTATTGTTTTGCCCTCCATTGGAGTGTTTGTAAAATCGTAATTTGAACTTATTAGTGGAAAGTTTGCATGCACAATTTGTTCGGCCAATTGTTCTAGTCCGTTGTCAAATTCATGGTTCCCAACAGTTGCCCCGTCATAACCCATTTCCGTCATCATTTTAAATTCCAGCTCACCTTTATACATATTATAATAGGGGCTCCCTTGTAACATGTCGCCGGCATCAAATAAAAGAACATTCTTATTTTCATTTCTGATCTTTTTAATCGCCGCCGCTTTTCTCGCTGCTCCTCCAAGCCCTGGATATTTGGGATCGTTATCAGGAAAAGGGTCTATGTGGCTGTGTATATCATTTGAATGTAATATAATAAGATTGATCAGCTCCTTTTTGGCTATAGCTTCAATAGGAATGCCAACCAATGAGAGGTAGGCAGCAGTACCTGATAATCCTTTTAAAAAATCCCTTCTAGAAATCTCCTTCATTTCAACTTATTTATTTAACCAGGTATATCCTGCCATTTAGTTGTGCCGATAGTGTAAGTCCCTTGTCACCTTGTTCTGCAACATATTCTATAATAGCATCCCTTAACTTATTACCAAGATTTTCCCTTTTAATTGGATCAAGAAAAAATCGCATCTTGTCACCACCTTCTGCAAGATAATCTGAAGTCAGTATGCGGTAGGTTTTATCCTGTTCGAACTTATCACCTCCAACTATTATATTTACTGGCTTTTTATTGTCAATCCCTAGACTGGCCCCTGCAAGAGGCATTCCGTTAACTCTGGCAAGAAAATCAAAAAGCCCCTTTGTTTTTTGCCCGCTAAGTGTCAAGACAACCAATTCATTTTCAAATGGCATTAACTCAAAAATCCTTCTTTTTGTTATATCTCCTTTAGGGAGTGTTGTTCTTAAGCCCCCATTATTAAGAAGACAAATATCTGCTTTCTCAATATTGTTTTTGATACAATATTCATTTCCCTTTTCTAAGGTCAAGTCAGTAATAAAATTACCCAAGATACCTTCAGGCACACCTTTAAACATTTCTAACTCGCTAACGGCAAGTACAATATTCATCTCTGTCTCAAGTTTTAACCTATAGGGCCTGATCAAGTCCGCAGCATCGGCATCCTCCTTTGGAGTATTTTCAATATTGAATTCAATATAAGAGGAGGATATAGAGATTATTTTTGATTCGGTAATACAACCGAAAAGCAATAGGGTGGTTAAAATTATTACAATAATTAAACGATGGGCGGTTGGCATATAATATTATTTTCCAATTATTAATCCTGCAATAATAGATAAAATACAAATAATTTTCGAGATGAAAAAGGAAAATAAATGATCACATAAATTATAACTTTGCAATAACGTTATTAACTATCTAATTTTTTTAGAATGTACATATCAGAATTGAATCTTAGAGTTAGGTATGGGGAAACAGATAGAATGGGATATGTGTACTATGGGAACTATGCTGAATATTTTGAGGTTGCCAGGGTAGAAGCCATGCGTAATTTGGGAATAAGCTATAAAGAGCTCGAAGATAATGGCATTCTGCTTCCTGTTTATACCTATAATATAACTTTTTTAAAGCCTGCTTTTTATGATGATGTGTTGCTGGTTAAAACAAAGATATTGAGGATTCCTCAGGCTAAAATAGAATTTGAATACGAAACTTATAATAGCTGCCACGAGCTAATAAATACAGCCAATACAGTTCTGGTTTTTCTTTCAAAAGAGAACAATAAGCCGATAAAAGCACCTGATTTTTTTGTAGATCGCCTGAAAACACACTTTTAGAAAAAGACTTATAATAATATATCTGGAATTCCGTTATTTTTTTTGTCTTTTATTATACTTAATATATCCGTATATTTGCAGCCCTTTAATCAAGGGGTGTTTTCAGATACAAATGTTTAAAGTAATATGGTGGCAAAACATCTTATTAAAAGTATAGTGGTTTTGTTTGTTTTCATTGCGATGTTTTCTTGCAGCAAGTACCAGAAAATATTGAAGAGTGATGATTTAGCATTTAAGTATGAGTCTGCACTTAAGTATTATGATGAGCAAGAATATTTTAAAGCCCTTACACTATTTGAAGAGATGATAGGATTGTATCGTGGGCTTGATAAAGCTGAAAAAATTTACTACTACTACGCCTACTGTAATTACTACATGGAGGATTATATATTGGCAGCTTATTATTTTAAAAATTTTATTAAAACATATCCTACTAGCAAGCATGCAGAAGAGTGTGCATTCTTAGCAGCATACTGTTATTATTTGAATTCTCCAGAACCGAGCTTGGATCAAAGTAATACCATAAGAGCTATTGATGAGCTAAAGGTCTTTGCAAACAAATACTCTAAAAGCGATAAAGTTGAAGAATGCAATAACCTAATAGATATGCTCAGGGATAAACTAGAGGTCAAGGCGTTTAACAACGCTAAGCTATATTTCAATCTTTCTCATTACAAGGCGGCAGTGGTAGCATTTAATAACCTGATTCAGGACTATCCAGATACAAGGTTTATGGAAGAAGCCTATTTTTTAATTCTTAAGTCAAACTATCTATTGGCAATTAACAGCATTGAATCCAAGAAGAAAGAAAGGTTTGAAAATACGATGGCAGCATACAATGCCTTTGAAGATTTCAGGCCCATGGTTGCAAAACTTGGAGAAGAAAATACAAATATGGCGGCAAGTAAGGCGCTGGCTAAAGAAGCAGAGGTTATTCTTGAAAACTCGAAGCGGTTTTTGAAGGATATAAACAATAATAAAGTGAATTTGAAAATATAATAATAGAGAAATCAATAAACATTATACTATGAACTATAAAAAGACAAAAGCGGAGACTACTACTATTACAAGAAATACGATCGATTTCGAAAAACAAACTGATAATATTTATGAATCTATTGTGATTGTAGCTAAGAGGTCAAATCAGATAAGTAAGGAGATGAAGGAAGAGTTAGATGGGAAATTAGCTGAGTTTGCTTCTACCACTGATAATCTTGAGGAAATTTTTGAGAACAGGGAACAAATTGAAATTTCAAAATTTTATGAAAAGTTGCCAAAACCTTCATTAATAGCCACAGACGAATTTCTAAATGAAAAAATTTATTTCAGGGTGCCTGAAGAAGATGAAGATAGCGATGATAGCTAGCACCTCTTTATTTTCTTCTTCAAAACCCAGGCTTTGTTTTTGACATACCTAAATGGGGTATCGTTTATATGTTAAAGAAAAAAAACATATTAATAGGAGTATGTGGCAGCATTGCCGCTTATAAAATTACATTTCTTGTTAGATTATTGGTTAAAGAAGGGGCAGAGGTCAGGCTGATTATGACTTCATCAGCCAAAGAAATTGTAACGCCTCTTTCTCTTTCCGTATTATCAAAAAATCCTGTATTGTCTGAATTCACCAATCATGAAGGAGATGAATGGCATAACCACATTGAATTAGGTATGTGGGCTGACATATTTTTGATTGCACCAGCATCTGCAAATACATTAGGCAAGATGGCACATGGCATTTGTGATAACCTGCTTCTGGCCACCTATTTATCAGCTAAGTGCAAAGTGATCTTTGCACCTGCAATGGATCTGGATATGTATCAGCATCCCTCTACAATTAAAAACATTGAAACATTGGAGGGTTATGGAAATATATTGATTCCTGCTGAGGTGGGTGAATTGGCAAGTGGCCTCGAAGGGGCAGGAAGAATGGCAGAGCCAGAGACCTTGTTGAAGGTGATTAATTCTTATTTTGCTAAACCTTCAAAAAAAAAAAAGACGCTAAAGGGTAAAAAAGCTTTAGTTACTGCTGGCCCTACCCATGAAGCCATAGACCCAGTTCGGTTTATAGGAAATCATTCATCTGGAAAAATGGGTTTTGCCATTGCTGATGAACTTGCAAGCAGGGGAGTTAAGGTAACCTTAATCTCGGGCCCTTCAGATCAAAAAACAAATTATTCAGAAATTTCCAGAATTGATGTTGTTGGCGCTGAAGAGATGTACAATGCCTGCCTGAACAACTTTATCGACAAGGATCTAATTGTTATGTCAGCAGCTGTTGCAGATTATACTCCAATAAAAACACAAGTCCAAAAGATCAAAAAAAATGGTAAAATGAAATCTATATCTCTAAAGCCTACCAGGGACATACTCAAAGAATTAGGAGAAAAGAAATCTGAAAAGCAGCTACTTGTTGGATTTGCTTTAGAGACTGAAAATGAGCTAGTGAATGCAAAGAGTAAGCTGAAAAGAAAAAAATTAGATCTAATTGTACTAAACTCCCTGAATGATAAGGATGCTGGTTTTGCTGGCGATCTTAATAAAGTTACAATAATTGATGCCAATAATAAAATTGTCAGTTTTCGGTTAAAGCCAAAAAGAAAAGTAGCAATAGATATAGTGGACATGATTGACAGTTCTCAAAAATCAAAAAGTAAAAAATAATAATTTGTATAGAGCGGCATTTATTATAATCCTCTTTCTCTTCGTGTCTAAAATCACATTAGGCCAGGAGTTGAATTGTACCGTACAAATCATTTCTTCACAGATTCAGTCAAGTGACAAACGAATTTTCAAAACGTTACAAACTGCTATATATGAGTTCATGAATAATCGAAAATGGACTGCCGAACAATTTCGTTCTGAAGAGCGTATTGAATGCAGTATCCTGATTAATGTAACAGAATGGAATATTGATGAGTTTAAGGCCACTATGCAAATTCAGGCACGAAGGCCAATTTATAATTCATCATATGATTCACGAATGTTGAATATCAGCGAAAGTAATTTACAGTTCCGATACCTGGAATATGATCCATTGGAATTTTCTGAAAATGCACATATAAGTGAACTTACTTCAGTTCTGGCATTTTATGCATATATAATTATCGGCCTGGACTACGATTCTTTTTCTCTTTTGGGCGGCAGCAATTATCTTAATAAAGCCCAAGGTGTTGTGAACAATGCACAGTCATCTGAACATAAGAAAGGATGGACCAGTATGTCTAAGAAGAATAAATACTGGTTAGTAGATGATATGTTAAACCAAATTTATAAACCATATCGTGAATGTATTTACAATTATCATCGTCAAGGATTAGATAAAATGGCAGATGATGCAAACTCATCAAGGGTTATTATTACGGAAAGTTTAGAAGGATTGGAAAAGATTTATTTACAAGAGCCCAGCTCTTTTATTCTACGGGTTTTCTTTGATTCTAAGGCAGATGAAATCATCAATATATACTCTTCTGCAAGCCCTAGTGAGAAATCGAGAATTGTCAAACTGCTTAAGAAGATTGATCCTGCTAATACGACCAGGTACGAGAAGATCCTAAAATAGGGTAGGAGAGAGGCCTTTTCGATGGGGTCCGAATAAAAACATATTACTTTGCTTTACTATTTGCCAATGACTATTTGTTAAATTCGTATCATGCTTAATCACCTTTCCATTCAAAACTATGCACTTATTGAGAAGCTAGAACTTGATTTCTCTGATGGCCTCTCAATAATTACAGGTGAAACGGGTGCAGGTAAATCTATTTTGATAGGTGCTTTGTCACTTATATTAGGGGAACGAGCAGATTCTAAGGTTTTGCAAAACCCTGGTAGAAAGTGCATTGTAGAGGCATGCTTTGATATTTCCAAGGATGGCCTGAACGATCTGTTTGTTAAGCATGATCTTGATTTTGATAATATTACTATCATTAGGAGGGAGATTAACGCTGCAGGGAAATCAAGAGCCTTTATTAATGATACACCCATAAAATTGGCGCAGCTGAAAGATTTTGCATCAAAATTACTAGATATCCATTCACAGCACGAAAAATTGCTGCTTTATAATCCAGGATTTCATCTGGAAATTATAGACGCTTTTGCAAGGCATGAAGAGCTGACCAACATCTATAAGCTAGATTATAATCGTTTTAAGGAAACAGAAGCTGAACTCATTGCTCTTGAGAAAAGAGAAAAAAGTGCCAAAGCTGATTTTGATTATTTGAGTTTTCAGCTTAATGAACTTAGTGAATTAGCGCTGGATGCTGATGGTGAATATGAGAAATTGGGAGAAGAGTCCAATAGCCTCATCCATGCTGAGGAAATTAAAAGAGGGTTACAGGAAGGAATCTGTAGGCTTAACAGTGAAGGTGGAGTGGGGGAGCATTTGTCGGAGGCATTAAACTCTCTGGATTCATTATCATCTTATATTAAGGGAATTTCAGACTTAAGCAACCGGCTGAAATCTGTTTATATTGAAGTTAATGATATTGTTTCAGAAATGGAAAGTCTTCAGGACCAGACATCCTATGATCCAGAAAGACTATTATTAGTAAACGATAGATTAGATAAGATAAATACCCTATTGCATAAACATTCTCTATCAAATACAGAGGAACTAATTGACTTAGAAAAATCACTAGCTCAAAAATTAAATGATTCTACTTCAATAAGAAGCGAAGTAAATGAAAAAAGAAAACTGCTGGAGATTTTAAGGGGCGGCCTTCAGGAAAAAAGCAGGATGCTCAGCAAGGGAAGAATGAATGCTTTCCCTGAAATAGAGGCTATTATTAATAAGCTGCTAGAAAAAATGGCCATGGAAGATGCAGAGATTTCGGTCCGTTATAATAAGTTAGAAGAACTTGGCCCAACAGGGAATGATGATATTGAAATACTACTAAAAGCCAATAAGGGGAGTGGTTTTGCAGAGCTGGGCAAAGCAGCTTCCGGAGGGGAGCTCTCAAGGGTTATGCTGGCTATAAAATCATCAATTTGTGATCTTGCAAAATTACCCACTATGATTTTTGATGAAATAGATTCTGGCATATCTGGTGATGTTGCGGATAAGATGGGGAATTTAATGCTAGCTATGGCTAGAACTTCACAAATAATTACGATTACCCACCTTCCACAAATAGCAAGTAAGGCCAAGATACATTATCTGGCTTATAAAGAAAGTGACCTAGATAAGACAAGAACATTTATTAAACAGCTGAGCGACGATGAGCGCCTGGATGAGATTGCTAAAATGCTAAGCGGAGAAGAACTTTCAAATGCAGCATTGGAAAATGCAAAAGCCCTGTTGAAAATAGGTGACTAACAATAATTATTTGAATCAATTCTTATCTATATACATTTTTACGATGTTATGCATACATAACAAATATGCGTAAATTTGAAATCAAAAATATTAATCTTTTGTCATGGAAATACCTGAAAGAACTCCAACTCAGGAGCCAATAAATTCAAATGCTCCAGATACCATCGATGTGATCAATCCGATCACTTTGGAAAAGCTTTATCATATTGAAGAAACAGGCCAGCATGGAGTAGATAAGGTATACAAGCTTGCCCATGAAGTCCAGCCGAAGATCGCAGCTCTTCCTGTTTCAGAAAGGGTAAAGGAAGTGCTAAAGCTCAGGGACTATATAATTGAGAATAGGGAAATACTTATGACTAAGGTTATTCAGGAGACTGGAAAATCCAGGGTTGATGCTTTTACTTCTGAGCTCTTCGAAATATGTGATGTCATTCATGTATTTAGTCATAAGGCAAAAAAAGTGCTCAAGGATCAAAAGGTGCCTACACCGATTGTATTAATGGGCAAGAAATCCAAGGTAATTTACCAACCTTTAGGGGTAGTTCTTATTATTCCCCCTTGGAATTATCCTTTGTACCAGGGCTTGGTTCCTTCTATAATGGCCTTTCTTGCAGGGAATGCAGTTATCGTTAAGCCTTCAGAAGTAACGCCATTGAAAGGTGTCTTTGAAGAGATATATGAGAAGAGTGGATTTATAAAAAATGCCATTCAAGTTGTTTATGGAACCGGTGATACAGGTAAGCGCCTGATTAATAGCAGGCCCGATAAGATCCATTTTACTGGAAGTTGTGCAACTGGGAAAAAGATTATGGCCCAGGCTTCTCAATATCTAATTCCTATAGATTTAGAACTGGGAGGTAAAGATCCAAGTATCGTCTTTGATGATGTTTATCTTGAAAGAACTGTCAATGGTGTTATGTGGGGAGGATTTACTACTGCCGGACAATCCTGTACGTCAATAGAACGATTATATGTCCAGGAGAACATTTATGATGAATTTGTGGCGATGGTTACAGATAAAACCAAAAAGCTCAGGCCATCACATGCACAGCGGAATATTGAAGACCCTGCTGATTGCGATGTAGGTTGTATAACCACAGAATTTCAGGTTAAAATTGTTGAAGATCATATCAGGGACGCTGTAGAGAAAGGTGCAAAAGTCATGTGTGGAGGAAGTAGAGAAGGGAATACCCGTCATTTTTTACCAACCATTATCGTTGATGTAGATCATTCAATGAAGATAATGACTGAAGAAACCTTTGGTCCTGTGATACCCATAATGAAGTTTAAAACAGAGGAAGAAGCCATTAAATATGCCAATGATTCGCCTTATGGGTTGAGCGCTAGTGTGTGGTCTAAGGATTTAAAGCGCTGTGAACGCATTGCAAGGGCTTTGGTTACGGGCAATGTGTCTATTAACAATCATATGCTGACAGAAGGGAATCCTCATTTGCCATTTGGGGGAGTTAAAGAAAGTGGTTTTGGTCGTTACAAGGGTGATGCCGGCCTGTTAACATTTTCAAATTCTAAGTCAATACTAGTTGATAAGCAAAGCAAGCTGATTGAACCACATTGGTATCCATTTACTGCAACTAAGTATGCTATGCTGAACGATATCGTAACATCTTTCTTCTCAAAATCAAAGAATTGGATAAAATTCGCTGTTACTGGTATGAAGCTGGACACCATCGGTAATAAAGAGAAAATTAAATAATAGTTTCATAATAGTCTTATTTATATGTTAGAAGGGAAGTGCTGGTTAACATAATATTAATTATAGGACAAATTTGCATTGGGTTTTATATATAGTTGTTTAAGCGTTTAGTCTACTATAACTCATATTATCTCTGCGTTCGTTCCTTGCTTGCTTTGCTTATGTCATGTCAGCAAAGTAAATATCTCACACAAGCCAACCCAAGTTCTTTCTAATGGTAATCTCGTTTAGTCCTATAATTAGTCGTAATACGTTTATAGGGCATTCATTTATTTTTTTCATAATTTTAAGGCCACCTTTTAAAAATTAAAGTAATAGAAAATACAGAATTATATATCAAGCTTAAAGAGGCTGTTGAAAAATACCCAAAGCAGCTACAAAGTAAAATCGCCCGTGATATTCCTAGGATGGCATTCAATGTGAGTGTTGCGCTAGCTAGTAGTAAAACTAAGGAGCATCAAGAATTATCTATTTGTGATCTTGGTGGTGGTATTGGCCTGTTTTCTGTAGGTTGTGCGACTTACGGATTCAAACGAACAGTATTAGTAGATGACTTTGAGGATTCGGTTAACCATGATCTT
>DTSC01000467.1 GCA_012965625.1 Flavobacteriales bacterium
ATGTCAATGACCATATAGAATGAGAACACATGAGAAAGGCGTTGTTTCACGCTAGGTTTATCTCCATCAATTCTGTAGGTCCATAATCTCAATAAATATTCAATGGTGAAAAAGATACTGACTACAGCATCAATGATCAAAAAATGATGGTGGAACTTTAAGTTCAAAGACACAATAGATTCCAGGATCACTTCTACAGATGACAGCAGGATTAGAAAGAGAAGGAATCTGTTAATGCTGCTCTTTAAGAAAGTCTCAGGGGTATTGTCATTGAGTATTAACCCTATTTTATGATTGAATGAACTCATCGTTTAGGTTGTGAATATAAGTTTATTAAAGATGTGTTTTTAGGGTAATATTTATTGATAGGGAATTAATACCCATTGCATTAATAGTGCTAATACATGCCAAATAAATTTATCCATTGTCCATTTCTGTAATTTAATAATTACTCTGTTTTCATTGTGAATTAAATCCGCTAAGTGAAGGGGAATGATTTTTTATTTTGAAACTTATGTAACAATCTGAAATAAATGTAATTGCACAAACAGTTGTCTGTACTTGCTGACTCACTCACTTCTTCATCGGGGAATGCCCCTTACTTACCGATGCAACATCTGACCGCCCTCATAACCCATTGATTTACAGTACACTTACTAAAAGCGGGTTACAGAATAGTTACACTTATTTTCAATTTGGGGGTAATAGGCAGGCCACTTTTTCGCAGGCAATTCGTTGTTGATAAGTTCTGTGGGGTGGGTGGGTATTTTGAGGGTTTCGTTATTCCTTCAGAACCTTACCTACATACACCTTCTCTTGCTCATCCAAAACCCTGACAAAATAGATACCCATGGCAGCATTTGAGAGATCTACGGTGTTGGTATTGGCAGTAAGTATCCTTCTTCCGTAGATGTCATAAATCTCCACTATTCCTTCTACTCCCTCAATGGTTAGGATGCCTGTGGTAGGGTTGGGATATAAATATATATTCGCATTGGCATTAAATAGAATTCCTGAGCTTGTACCTATCTGCACCTCTAGAGTGACAGTATCGCCCACACAACCAGCATCGTCGGTTTCAACCACAGTAATCTGGCCGGTACCTGGATTGCCCCAAAGTATTTCTAGTGCATTGGTTCCTTGTCCTGATACAATATTTCCACCAATGACAGACCAATTATAGCTAGATCCTACAGTTTGAGAAACCACATATTGCTCCTGGTCTAATGGATTCACCTGTGTAAGTCCAAGTATACTCCCCGTTTGTGGCCCTGAGCTCGATTCATTGATGGTAGCAGATTCATTAGTTGTGCAGCTGTTACTATCTGTCACATCAACGCTGTAGACACCACTTGACAGGCCAGAAATATCTTCTGTTGTTTCACTATTTGACCAGCTGAACACATAGGGGATGGTTCCACCTGTTACAGTAAGGTCACAAGCCCCGTCGCTGCCACCAGTACAAGACACATCTGTTGACGCAATAGAAGCCATTAGCTCTGCAGGCTCTTCAATGGTAACAGACCCCGTGGTAATACAGCCAGCACCATCGGTTACCGTAACGGAGTAGGTTCCTCCAGCCAGGCCGGTCAAAATAGCTGCCGTTTGGCTATTGCTCCACGCATAGGTGTACGGAGCGATGCCACCAGAAACAGTAACGCCAGCCGTACCGTTGGCGTCGCCATAACAGCTCAGATCTGAGTTGATCATTGATAGGGTTGGGGCCCCTGCAGAAGTAAGGGTTACTGAAGCTGTTGCATTACACCCTCCGGCATCCGTAATTGTAATGGTATAAGTGCCACCGGTAAGCCCTACAATGGCAGCGGTTGTATCCCCGTTGCTCCAGCTATAGGAATAAGGTGTTGTACCTCCCGTAGCATTCGCTGTAGCAGTACCATCCGTGGTTCCACAACCAGTTGGGTCCGTTCCGGTAGCTGTTAAGGTACATACCCCATTAAATACAAACGCATCAACATAGATTGTGCTCCCAATAATAGGCAATGGCGAACCAAACAAAGTGCCCACACTTGAAACGCAAATAATTTGCATGCTGTCAGGACTGTTGATCGTGTCAAAATAATACAAGCCTACAGAAACAGCTAACCATGCACCAGAATCAACCCCCAATACAACACCCTGGGCAACTACCATTGTCGTGTTCAAAGCAGTATCCCAGCGGCTGAGCTGTACAAAAACAACACCAGTATCACCGGCCTCCAGGTCGCTCTTCATCATGAAGTCAACAGATGTTGGTTTATCTGTATAAGGGACACCGGCTGTAAGGTCTCCTCCGGTAACACCCATCGATAGAAATCCGCCGACAGTGTCAGAAGGCGCACCAAAAGCTGTAGCTCCCAGCCAGTAGCCGGTTGTGATTCTGGCAGAGCTTGCACCTTCGCCCACATCAGCTGTTTCCTGATACAGCGTTTGTGGTGCCCCTAGACCGGTGTAAACGTTTAACGAAAGCCATCCGTCGCATTCAGTCCCCGACCATGCTTCGAGGTTAAGATTGGTTTGTGCAAAACTGCCCGTAGTTGCAGCCATTGCAATTGATAATGTAGTAAGTAGTAGTTTTTTCATATTCACTTCGTTGAGTAACGAAACAAATTTACGGAATTAAAGGTAAGCCACTTGTTAACTCAAATTGCGAAATAAGCGGGCTTTCATGGCCTGTTCAATAGATAAATTCAAGTCAGATGGAATTAAATGTATCCGCATTAATCCGCATTCACAGCGGATAGCTCTTCGCTGGTCTACTTCCCGATGCAACATCTGACTGCCCTCATAACCCTTTGATTTACAGAACACTTACTAAAAGAGGGTTACAGAATAGTTACAGTTTTGCAGCAGTTTTGCGGGGCAAGCCATTTACTTTTCGGCAGGTAAATGGTTGTTGAAAACTTATGTGGTTATTGCTGCTTTGTTGGGTAGCTATTCCTTCAAAACCTTGCCCACATACACCTTGCCTTGCTCATCCAGTACTCGAACAAAGTAGATGCCCCTTGCAGCTTGTGAGAGGTCTATGGTTGTGGATAGGGTGTGACATAGATTTCCCTTAGTAGCAATAATATACCCGTTTGTATCAATACTTAGCACCATAGTATCATATTTTTTTTATTTGATAACAGGCCAGGTAGTTTTGATCTTAAAGTAGAAGGTAATAAAAGATCAAAAAAAACTAAGGTATTATGAAAACTAAAACGACAACAAATGTGAAAACAATATACTTCACATTAATTTCAATTTTTCTTTTGATTAAAGTTGGTTATGGACAAACAATTGTTCAGACTAAATCCTCTTTTGGAAATGAAGGATGTGGTACAATCATTACCCAACAGCAAATTAATTACCTGGACAAAACCAGGAAACAGCGCCAGAACTATCAAATACAGAGATTCGCAAAAATGAACATTGTACAGGTGCCCATTCAATGTCATGTGGTTAGAACTGATCTTGGTACTGGGGGGTTAACACCAAGTGAAATTCTTGATGCCATCAATACAATGAACAGCTATTATGTGAATGTCAATATTGAATTCTATCAGATAAGCCCGATTAATTATATAGACAATAGCAATTATTTTGACTTTGAAATTAATCAAGAAGCAGATGTTTGCGATCCAAATGATGTACCCAATGTCATTAACATATATTTCTTTAACACAGTGACTCAAGGTGGCTTTGACTATTGTGGATATGCTTATCTCCCCCCTAGTGTAGACAGAATTGTCATGAAAAATTCTTGTGCCATGAACGGAAGCACATTGACTCATGAAATGGGTCATTATTTCGCATTGTACCATACTCATGGTAAAAGCAATTTTATAAAAACAGATGAATTGGTTGACGGATCAAACTGTACGGTAGCTGGTGATGATGTTTGTGATACCCCAGCAGACCCCAAGTTGTCAGGTTTAGTTGATGATGTTTCATGCCTGTATCTAGGAGCGGAAACAGATGATAATGGCGATCTGTATAGCCCAGATCCTACAAATATAATGTCCTATTCAAAAAAGCATTGCAGAACAACTTTGACTGCAGGACAATATAACAGGGTTGGTTATAGTTTGGCATTTGACAGGAACTATCTTGTTGGCAATGTTGGCGGTACTTGCCCTGCTTTTACAAACGCACCCTATCAAGAGAGCTTTGAAGGCGGACTGGGTGACTGGATCCAGGATGCAGACGATGACATGGATTGGGTCAACCATACTGGCCAAACTGCCACAGCAAGCACAGGACCTACTGCTGCAGTAGACGGACAGTACTATATGTACATAGAATCCTCACACCCCAATCATCCCAACAAAACAGCTGGCCTCATCAGCCCCTGCATTGATTTGGGTTTTGACTCAGAATTAAGCTTTCAGTATCATATGTATGGTTCTGGCACAGGAGGATTGTCAGTGGATGTAAGCACAGATTATGGTCTCACATGGGTGCCCTTATGGTTGATTTCAGGAGATCAGGGAAATATATGGCATGCTCAAACAGTAGACCTCTCAGCATTCACTAATGATATTGTTAAGTTCAGGATAACAGCAAATACTACAAATTCTGAATTGGGTGATATTGCCATTGATAAAGTACAGATCAATGGCTCAGGGCCAACCACTGCCATACCCGACCCAAACTTTGAGCAGGCATTGATTGATCTGGGTTATGAAATCGGAACCCCTGATGGTTCTGTGCCTACTGCCCACATTAGTTCTGTTACTTTTTTAGATGTTGCCAATAAAAACATAGCAGACCTTACAGGTATCCAGGATTTTACTGATCTGCTTTATTTAGATTGTTATGATAATCAGCTAAGCAGTTTAGATCTAAGCAATAATCAAGCATTGATTAATTTGGATTGTTCTCATAATCAGCTAACCAGTTTAGATGTGAGTCAAAATAATTTTTTATCCATATTGGATTGTTCTCATAATCAGCTAACCAGTTTAGATTTAAGTCAAAATCCATTTTTATATGAGTTGAGGTGTAGAAATAATCAATTAACAAGCTTAGATCTATCTGGGGCAACTTTTCTAACTGAACTGTATTGCAGGGATAACCTACTTACAAGCTTAAATGTAAATACTAATGCTGTTTTAGAAGAGCTGAATTGTTCTGACAATGAACTCACCAGTTTAAATGTAAGCCAGAATTCTGCTTTGGTTAAACTTGTTTGTGATAACAATCAGCTTTTCAGTTTAGATTTAAGAAATGGGAATAATCAAAACCTAACAGACTTTTTTTGTTGGATTAATCCAGATCTAACCTGTATTAATGTAGATGATGTTTCTTGGGCAAATGCTAACTGGACGATGGGCATTCCTTTTAATACTGTATTTAGCACAAATTGTCCGGGCACTTATTGCCAGTCATATGCTACCCAAGCTTGGTTCTACATAGATAGCATAGGTTTAGGAGGCATTAATAATAAATCAGGAGATGATGGTGGTTATGGTGATTATACCCATTTAAGCACACCTATTGCTGATGGTATGCTCATATCTGTAGTCCCTGGATCTCAATTTGCCCCACCAGTGCAAGTGCTATTCACTAACGTATGGATAGACTTTAACCAGGATGGGGACTTTGATGATAATGGTGAGCTGATTATTCAAAAAGAGCAAAAAATGTTTTTACGAGGAGATGCCAATAATGATGGTCAGGTAAATGTTTCAGACATGATCTATATCTACAACTTCCTTTTCCAGGGCACAGGTGCACTTGTAAACCCAGATGCAGCAGATGTTAATGACGATGGTGTGATCAACATTACTGATGGTGTGTATTTAGCCAACTTTTTATTTGCCGGTACTGTTAGTGCTTTGCCACAACCCTTTCCAACAATAGGAATGGACCCTACTGCAGATAACCTCGGCAATGATGTTTTTGGTACGATCAATATTCCTGCAGGTGCCAATTTAGGAGCAACAATTATGCGCATACAAACCAAGCTTGGCGGATTTGCCTCCAGTGGCTGTGAAGTATTTACTTATGGAGAGGTAGAAGACTATACCGTAGAGATAGTAAGTAGCAATAAAATGATTGCAGGAGATGATGAAAACATCTTGGAAGAAAATGAGAACAATTGGGTTGTAAAAACATTCCCGAATCCTTCAAATGGAATAATTAACATTAAAGTAGAAGCCAGCACGGATGAGGATTTTACCTTCAAGGTAATGAACCTAAGAGGGCAGGTAGTTCATGAAGGGATGGGATCAGATGGCTTAGGTGCCCGTATTGATCTTGCCGACCAACCTAAAGGTATTTATTTTATCCAGGTAGTAGCTGGTACCAAGGCTATGACCAGGAAAGTAGTTATACAATAACAAAAGTACTCTCTACTTCCCGATGCAGAACCTCGAGAATATATTCCCCAGGATCTCGTCGTTGGTCACCTCACCGGTGATCTCGCCCAAATGTGC
>DTSC01000468.1 GCA_012965625.1 Flavobacteriales bacterium
CTTGAAAAACAAAGGAATCGTTTCTATTCCCTTCAGATAATTAAATATTCCATAATGTTCATTTGGTGAATGAATATCATCTGAGTCTAATCCAAATCCCATAAGAACAGTCTTGGTGCCAAGTTCCTGTTCAAATAATGCGACAATAGGTATACTTCCTCCGCCTCTAACGGGAATAGGCTTCTTGCCAAATGTCTCTTCCATCGCATTGCTAGCAGCTTGATATGCAATAGAATCGGTTGGTGTAACAACCGGTTCGCCGCCATGATGTGGAGTAACTTTCACTTTCACACAATCTGGAGCAACTATATTAAAATAGTCTTCAAATAATTGCGTAATCTTATCTGATGATTGATTGGGGACCAGCCGCATGGAAATCTTTGCATAAGCTTTAGAAGGAAGAACTGTTTTAGCGCCTTCTCCAATATAGCCACCCCATATCCCATTTACATCTAAAGACGGACGAATTGATGTATGTTCACTTACTGTAAAGTCTTTTTCCCCTAATGTATCATCTATATTTAAATCAGATTTATATGCCTCAACATCAAAAGGCGCCTTTGCCATTTCTACCCTCTCTTCTGCACTTACTTCTAAAACATCATCATAAAAACCTGGAATAGCAATGCAGTTATTCTTATCTTTCATTGAAGAGATCATATCACATAAAACATTAATTGGATTTGCCACCGCACCTCCATAAACGCCTGAGTGCAAGTCGCGATTTGGCCCAGTAACTTCTACTTGCACATAACTCAGCCCTCTCAATCCAACTGTAATAGAAGGAACATCATTAGCAATCATTGAAGTATCAGAGATTAATACAACATCCGATTTCAATCTATCCTTATTAGATACACAAAATTCTCCCAAATTATCTGAGCCAACCTCTTCTTCGCCTTCAATCATAAATTTTACATTACATGGCAAACTATTATTGTTCATCATAATTTCAAATGCCTTTAAATGCATATACATCTGTCCCTTATCATCACAAGCTCCTCTTGCATAGATCTTCTCATCCATAATCACAGGTTCAAACGGTGGGGAAGTCCACAAATCAAGAGGATCCGGTGGCTGAACATCATAATGACCATATACAAGAACAGTAGGTAAGGATTTATCAATTATTTTTTCCCCATAAACAATTGGATGTCCTTTAGTAGGACATATCTCAACATTATCAGCCCCAGAAGCAATAAGCTTCTCACTGACAAATTCAGCTGTTTTCTTTACATCATCCTTGTATTTTGGATCTGCACTAACTGATGGAATTCTCAATAGAGCCAATAACTCATCGATAAATCTATCTTTATGCTGTTCTATATAATTTTTTATCTCAGTCATAACTTGGACTCATTAATATGGTTAATAATTGAATTTTACTTGAGGCATTTCCCAGATAAAAATGGCAAACAAATATATAAATTTTGTGTACATTTGACATTATTTAATTTTATAGCATAAAGGTATTCAAGCAACGTAACCTATCTATTCTACGTCTATAATATAGGTCTTTTCATGCGTTTGCTAACCCTTTGTTTTTTAAAACCGTACAAATGCTATTCGTTTAATTTGACTGAAATTAGAATTTTGCTGAATATTTGCATATAAAACTTGAAAAGAAGTGTAATATTATGAAATTATCAACTTTCATATCAGGATACCGCTTAATGCTAACGGCATTGACAATCTTGTGTTTAATTTCTG
>DTSC01000469.1 GCA_012965625.1 Flavobacteriales bacterium
TCGCTTTGGCTTAATATTTAAGGCTTTAAAAAGTCTCAAAGCCTCAATCGCCTGAACGCATCCAGCGCCATCATCATGTGCGCCATGTCCTAAATCCCAGGAATCTAAATGGCCCCCTACTAAAATGATCTCCTCCGGTTTTTCAGAGCCTTTTATCTCCCCTATTACATTAAAAGATTTTTCATCTGGCAAGGTCTGACAGCTAAGCTCGAGATGAAACATGGCATTGGGGTCTGTTTTTAATAGAACACTTAAATAATCTGCACCCTTGGTGCTTATTGCTGCAGCCGGAATCTTAACACCCGCAGAATCATATTTCATTGATCCGGTATGGGGCACATCATCCAGTGCAAGGGTCATAGATCTCACAATAACCCCCAAAGCACCATACTTTACCGATTCTGCAGCCCCCTTATGTCGTTGATTTACAGCACCTCCATAGGCAGGACCTGTTATAATCAGCTTAGGATCCATAGGACGATTAAAGAAGACTATCTTGCCATTGATGCCTGTTTTACCTAATGCTTTCAGCTCATCAAAACCATGTACTTCAACCACCTCAGCTTTAATGCCTCCTTCCGGAGTACTGATAGATCCTCCAAGGGCACAAATAGGCACTTTCCTGTTTTCCTTCCCATCAGAAGTATAAATTACACCTTTCTCCACATCTCCCCGGATCCAATGAGGTACCATAACCTCTTGCAAAAAGACCCTGTCAAAACCATGCTTCTCCATCTCTCTTTTGCCCCATTCCACGGCCCTAGCAGCCTCAGGAGATCCACTTAGCCTAGCTCCTATATCATTACAAAGAACATCTAACATTTCATAACAACGGCCTTTGGTTAGAGCTTCATCAAATATCTTCCTTGCAAAAGTGGAGTCTTCTTCTCCAGCAAAGCAAAAAGCAGGAAAGAGGGCAATCAATATCAATGTAAAATATCTCATAAGTTTTATTTATTCATTTACAATAGCTGAACAAGGCAAAAATATTATATTATTATGACAATTGAGGAGAGCAAAATGTATCATGCAGCATTATTCGTATTTTTCTTTTCCCCTTGTTGAAGCACGCCCTCCACAATTAAAAACTGAGCAAGGATATAGAAAGCCATAATAATGATTTGAGAATTTTCAACAGGCACGAGGAATTTGTTAATGGCTAAGACAGCATCAGAAATCATGAATATGATAGCACCATAATAAACGTACCTGAAACTTTTTGCGCTTACCTTTTCTATCCTATTAAGGGCAAAAACTACCATGGTGGTAATCACAATTGTATATAAAAGTACCGGAATCTTCAATTCACCCAAGGCGGGATATAGGGAATAAAATAAAAACACCCCAATGAAAACAAAAGGGAGAGCAGCAAGAGGACGCTTTCTTATATATGATCCTTCACCATCAGCAGAAAGGGAAAATGCGATAATGTAAAAAATATGCGTGATTAAAAAAGCTGCCAAACCGCCTATAAAATACATTTGCCCATGATCGACAAACATCAGTAAAACATCACCAATCCAGGAGAAAACCAATCCAAATTGGATAAACCGGATGGTTTTTGTTTGAACACCCCTTGCTGAAATAAACAAATACAATAAAAGCACAATAAGCAGCAAGGGTTTGCTGGTCATGTGTAAGGTTGGAATGGTAAACCAATGGCTGGCAAGCTCAGCAATTGCAAGCAAGAAATAAAATATTAAAAGAAGT
>DTSC01000470.1 GCA_012965625.1 Flavobacteriales bacterium
GTAAGTGGCGGATTAGCACCATTTACTTATTTGTGGGATGACCTGAATGGGCAAACAAACCAATCAGCTACTGGCCTTAGTGCTGGTTTATATAATGTAACCGTTACGGACTCAAGCGGCTGCACTAGTATAAGCAGCATCATTGTTACAGAACCTACTGCATTATTTGCTACGCCTTCATCAGTTGACCCAGCATGTGGTGCTTCAGATGGATCCGCTACCGTTACCGTTTCAGGGGGCACTGGAGTCTATACCTATCTTTGGGATGACCTGGGGGCGCAAACTACTGCTACTGCTACTGGCTTAGGGGCTGGTACCTATACGGCTACAATTACTGATTCAAATAACTGCTCGACAAGCTCAACAGTATCAGTAAACAACATTGGTGGGCCAAGCATTTCCATCACATCAAATGACGCTAGCTGTAACGGAGGCAACAATGGTTCGGCAACGACTTCAGCAAGTGGGGGATTATTACCATATACCTATTTATGGGATGATATAAATGGACAAACGAATCAAACTGCCACTGGACTAGTCGCCGGTGTTTATAATGTAAGTGTTACCGACTCAATCGGTTGTAATAGCATAAGCAGTATTACTATATCAGAACCAGTAGCATTAATTGCAACGACTTCATCCATTGACCCAGCATGTGGTGCTTCAGATGGATCCGCTACTGTTACCGTTTCAGGGGGCACAGGTGCCTATACCTATCTTTGGGATGACCTGGGGGCGCAAACTGCTTCTACTGCTACTGGCTTAGGGGCTGGAACCTATACGGCTACAATTACTGATTCAAATAACTGTTCGACAAGCTCAACAGTATCAGTAAACAATATTGGTGGGCCAACCGTTTCCATCACTTCAAATGACGTTAGCTGCAATGGTGGCAATAACGGCATGGCAGCAACTTCGGTAAGTGGCGGAATAGCGCCATTTACTTATTTATGGGATGACCTGAATGGACAAACGACGGCTATTGCAACCGGACTTCCTGCTGGAACCTATACCTTAACCGTTACGGATGATGCAGGATGCATAACCACCACTCCAGTTACCATAACAGAACCAGATGCTTTGACGAATACCCCTACTTCCAATGACGCTGCTCCAGGTACCTGTACAGGTAGCGCTTCCGTTATTGTCAATGGTGGTACTCTTCCTTATACCTATCTCTGGAGTAATGGTCAAACAACATCCAGTATTTCAAACTTATGTCCCGGATTATATACTGTAACGATATCTGATGCAAATGGCTGTACCCTCATTTCTTCAGCAACCGTTAATTCACAAACAGGATTAGCAGAAGAGGAAGGAAGCACATTATTGATCGTATATCCCAACCCAAATGAAGGTGTTTTTATCCTTGAATTTGAGTTGCACCAGGTTAAATCAGTGGAAATAAAGCTGCAATCAGTTACAGGCCAATTGGTATTTTTGGAAAAGCTCAACAAATTTTCCGGCAAGTATCAAAAGCTGATAGACCTCTCTAGTTTTGCAAAAGGAATATATATTCTGCGACTTAGCCACAATGATATTATTGAAACAAAGAAAATAGTCTTCAAGTAAGTTTGCTATTGACCTGATCAAAAAGGAAACAAAAAACCCAAGAAAATGAACTCCCTGAAGAATCTGTGGTTTTTGGTTTTGTTAACTATAAACACCAACATTGTTACTTCCCAGATAACCCTGGATTCAATATTTGAAAATCCTGGATACACCTATATTGCCAGCCCTATAGGAGCAGGCCCTTTTCCAGCTGTTTTATATAATCATGGGGGATTGGGCACTAATATAGGAGGTGACTTAAGAGGGACAGCTATTGCTCTTGCTCAAGCTGGTTATATTGCGAGGGCTGAAAAACGCATGGAAACCATTCCAATTTCAGGACACCTGGATGAAGTAACAGAAGCCCTCAATACATTGAGAGAAGATCCACGGACAGACACTAATTGTGTGTGCATAATGGGGTTTTCTCGCGGAGGCCTTCTTACCTTACAAGCAGGGAAGTTGTACCCTGAGAAAGTGAATACAATAATTTCTATGGCCCCTGCCCAGGCAAACGGAAATCTTAATAGTACTATAGCTGATGTGTCTCCTTTTGATGATCCTATCTTGATCCTTGTTGCTACCAACGACCTCATACAAGACAATCATGTACAATTGGCCCAGATGGCACATGACAGCCTGATAAATGGGGGCAAAAACTCCACGCATATACTTTACCCCTATTACGACTCAAACGGAGATGGTTTACAAAACACCCCTCCGGATGATGGGCATGAACTATTCTGGGAGGTACAAGAACCCTATTGGTCAGATGTAATTAATTTCCTCAATACAAATAGCTGCATCACAAATGGGCTAACCTCTACTAATCAAGCAAAGTCAGAATTTATCGCTTATCCTAATCCTTTTAGGGATAGAATTATTATAGAATTTACAAATCCGAAACATGAAAACCACACACTAACCCTCTACGATGCAGCAGGAAGGAAGAAAATGACAATAACCAACATTACAACAGATCAAATATCGATTGAAAAAGACAATCTGGTAAGTGGCCTCTACTTGTTCCAGCTGCACACCAATAATCAGGCAACATTATCTGGAAGCCTGTTAATTGAATAGAAAGAAGACAATAGTCTCAACAATCATCTAGGAATTAAAAACCTCAGCTACCGGATCAAAGAAACATGACCTATATAGTTATGTCTTTGTTTGTCATAATCTACAGTTCTAAGAACCCATACATAAGTGTCTTCCTGGGCAATTTCTTTGCCCTTATTAGCCACCCCATCCCATTGCTGGTTATAATCATCTGATTTAAAGATTAAGTCGCCCCAACGATCATAAATCAACAATTCATAAGCCTCTAAAGTTTTGAAACCTATTCCGGTTGGGAAAAATCCATCGTTGAAGCCATCTCCATTCGGAGTAAAAGCATTTGGAACCAAAATGATGTTCTCTGGTTTAATAATAATATCAGACGTTGTTGAGTCTAAACAACCGTAAGAGTTTTCAATTACCAACTGGGCAACATATGTTCCAGTATCTTGATCTGGATATACATGTTCATTTTCAAAATCTGCATTAAGGGGCGAACCATCGCCATAATCCCATGTATAGTTTGTAGGAGAAACGAGGTTGCCATATGATGAGTTCGTAAAACTAACATAAGGATATAAAATAGAAGTGGGATTTGGATTTCCTGTAAAATCTGCAACAGGTAAAGGCCAGGCGGTTATCATCTGATTTTGCCTTAATGTGTCAAAACAGCCATTTGAATTTTCTGCGATCAATTGTATGTCAAATAGCTGGACCGTGTATTTTTTTGGATTACCAAAACAATGAAAGGTTGAATCACCTGATCCAAAAGACCCATCTCCAAAATCCCATTCCAAGCTAACAATATTACCCTGGTTTGCTATGGAGCTATCCGAAAAATTAACGCAAACAGGAATGCAGCCCTTGGTTATATCTGAAGAGAAAAAAACATTTGGCTTAGCTTTAACAATAAGGCTTACACTTGTGTCATCAGTACAACCAACATCTGTCATAACAATTAAGGTGGTTGTATAAGTTCCACTATCCGCAAAAGCATAGGAAGTGCTACCACTTGAAACAAAAGTGCCACTGCCATCTCCAAAATCCCATTGCCAATTATCAATTGTCGTATATGGTACTGAACTATTATCATCAAATTGTGTGGGAGGAGTGTTTTGGCACACAGTGGATGCTGAAAAATTAGCAAAGGGTAAAGGAAAAACTTCTACAACAATTGTTGAATCATCAACACATCCATTACTTGTCGTGACAGTTAATGAAACATTATATGATCCATAAGCAGAATACAGGTGAGCAGGATCTGTTTGACTTGAGGAACTCATATCATCAAAGTCCCAGGTCCAGCCACTAATTACATCTCCGGTGACAGTAGATGAATTTTGAAAGAATGTTGTATTATTTAAACAAGTATCATTATGGGTAAAACTTGCTGTAGGAGCAGGGAAAATTTCAATTATGCTAGACGCCGTATCAATGCATCCACTATCAGTAGTTGAAATTAATATAACTGTATAGGTTCCTGGGGAGCTATATAAATATAGTGGGTGTTGCTCTGTACTGGCATTCATGTCACCAAAATCCCAGATCCATTCAGAGATTGAGTTTGGAGGGTTCAAAGGAACGGTTGAATTGTCTGTAAACTGTGCAGCATCATAAACACATTCATCCTGAAAAGCAAAATCTGCAAGTGGCTTTGGATGGGCAGTTGCCGACTTGGCAACTGAATCTATGCAGCCACTATCACTGACAATGGTTAGCGTAACATTATAGGTGCCATACGTATTATATTGATTGAGGGGATTTTGCAATACTGAGTTAGAACCATCACCAAAATCCCATTGCCATGTTTGTATGTTTACCGTATTTATTATTGAAAGGTCCTGAAAATTAAAAGGGGTATAGAAACATTCATTAGAAAATGAAAAGGCTGCCTGAGGCACTTCATTTACATAAATAGATTGGCTAATAGTATCTGAACAGCCATTATCAGTTGTAACTATAAGCTGAATATTATACAATCCATCAGAAGAATATTGATTGAAAGGATTTTGGTCAGTTCCTGTATTCCCATCACCAAAATCCCATTGCCAGGTTGTAATTGCACCAGTTGATACAGTTGAAATGTCAGAAAATGATGCTGCATCATACATGCATACGTTTGATTTCGTAAAATCTGCTCCTGGCTTGGGATGAACAATAATTGGTTTAATGATGGAAGCGATGCAACCATAATCTGAAGTGGCAGCAAGTATTACATTATAGGTTCCAGGATTATTATAGGAATAGGTCGGTGACTGTACAGTGGATGTATTGCCATCACCAAAGTCCCACAACCAGCTAATAATATTGCCAGAGGGGATACTTGAGGTATTAATAAATTGAGCAGATTCATATATACATATGTCTGAATGATTATACCCAACAATGGGATAAGGCTCCGGATATACTGCTGTAACTGTAGAGGTGTCACTACCACAAGTATTAGAAAGGATCGCCCGATAATACAATTCTGTTGTTATGGGAAAAGTATTATATATAGGTGCAGTTGCACCATTAATATCAATCCATGGCCCTAAGGATGAAACTGAAAGTTGCCATTGCACATTTCCATTATATCCTGTTAATGTCACATCTGTACTATCACCTACACATATGTGATCCGGAAATATTGTTGCAACACCTCCTGCAGGCAAGGTATCAACTGTGACTGTAACAACATCCGTAGCAGTAATAGTTCCACATGGTGTGGTGGATGACGCCGTAACAGTATAGGTAGTAGTTACTGTAGGACATACATTTACTATAGAGCCCGTTCCAGCGCCATTATCCCAAGTATATGTAATAGATGGATTACAACTATTAAAAGCAGTTGCAGATATATCTACACAATTGCCGATACATATATTTGCTGCTGGGCTTGCAGTAACCGAGAATGGATTACTTCCACCAGCTGTAAAGGTAAAAGTACTTGTCCAGGAGCTACCTCCTACACTCGATCCACATGGCGTTTCCTTACCACGGAAAATATAGGTTTCTCCAGGGCATAAGCCACTAACATCAATGATATGGGATGCTGGATAAGGTATTGTGCTGGCATTTGGCTTATTTATGCAGCCTGAAAGAGAGGTTAGCACTGGAGCTCCACCCGGATTTGACTGGCATCTAATTTCAACAAAAATATTATACGAACATGCCCAGGCAGTTGCACTGCTCCAATCTAAAATCAGGTCTGTTCCAACTAACTGCTGATTGTTTAGGGGTGGAACAGCATATGGTGAACAAGAATAAGATCTAAGCCCTGAAACCAGAATAATAAAAACAAGAAGTAATCTTCTTTTCATAAAAAATAATAATATCCAAAAGTTACAGTCTTTTTTGCAAATATTTCATTTTCAGCAAAATAAATGACAAAAAAGTATACATTTAAGCATAGATCAGAAAATACATAGACGAATCCAGACGTAATGGTTGCCACATTTCTTAAAATAATCATTGTATATGTGCTAGCTATCAGTATAGTTTTTAATGCCAATTGCCAAGAACACTATTTTATAAAGAACAAAGGACAGATTGTAGATCAAGATGGAAATTTTAATCCCAAGGTCTTGTTTCTTTACTCAGGAATAAAGTATAATGTAGCTTTTTATAAAGATCATTTTACATACGAAGTTTTTAAACTATTGGACCAGGGGGAAGATGTATATCGGGCTAATAGAATTGAGCTATGGTATGCTAATCCAAATAGAAATATTAAGGTCATGCCACAAGAACTTTTCAATACAAACAGCAATTTTTATAAAAACGGGCATTCTT
>DTSC01000471.1 GCA_012965625.1 Flavobacteriales bacterium
CATATTATGCACACTTAAATTTAAACATATTTGTTTAATCTCAACCAATCAATTTATTTAAATCTCAATCTTGGTGGTCTCTGCCATATATTTTACCTGTTCGCCACATTCTCTCTTCCTCTTTTAGCTGCTTTTTTAACGCTTTGGACATTTGTTTATCCATTAGACTTTCCAAATCAGGCTTCCCTGCATTAACCCAAGCGGTATACCAGAAACTACCTATGGCATGAATTGAAGCCCTCATTCTTCTTTCTACCATACCATCTAAAATCTTATGGTATTCTTTTGAATATTCTTCAGAATAAACCTTTAATAAAGATTGTCCTCGATTTTCATAAGTGTATTTTAAATCTGGTGAATACCTTTCATTTAATTCAGCTTCCATCTCCAATACCGAGTCTTTTGCATTAAAACTTGCCTCTACTATAGTCCAGGCATAATCCAATGGAAAATCTATATATATAGCCTTCCCAACAAAAAAGTCATAATTGTCAGAAAAAAGCTCAGGCAACCTTGATTCCCAAAAGCCATGAATCCCCTTCTGATTGGTCATTTGGCCATTGTAATTTTCAGTACAATGAAGCGGTACGTGAGAATCTCCTATATAATGGCCGAGATCAACAGAATGATATAAGATCTTGTCTATATCCTTTTTTCTAAAAGCCTCTGTCAACCATTTTGTGGTCTTTACAATATGCCAAGGCACAATGCCATATGCAAGCAATGTATCTTCAGAATATTTAGCAACAGCATCCTTCCATTTTCTGGGCATAGAATCCAGAGGGTTCACTCCATAGTGATCAATATCTATATAATGCCTCGGCGGCTCATTTGGCATTGCATGCCTTCTTCTATCTGGAGCAACAGCATTTTCAGTAATGTACTCAATATGTATCTTGTAAAATTTAACCATGTCTTTGGGTAATGTAAATACAGCTAATCTATTAATACGCTTATGTGCGAAAAATCCCCATGAATATAGCAGTTCATGAGTCCCAATAAGCAGACTAAAGACAATTACAAAAATTGGAAATATCTTTTTCATTTTCTATCAAGCCTTACAATACCATCAGCAGTTAAAACAGGAATAAGATCCATTTGGTTTAGCTTAAGGCAATACTCAACATCTTTCTCAATTTTTAAATTCTTGAGTCGGTTCCTATGAGATGAGTCCTTCAAAAATCCATTAAGGTCACCCTTTGCAGACTTATATAATTCGCAGGCTGCAATGGCTGAATCTGTAAGTGCTAAATTCTTGCCACTTAAAACTAATTCATCCACTATTGCACCTGCAAACAAAGAATCTTCTAAATTAAACTTTCGCTTCCAGCCAGAACATAATAAAACAACATCCAAACTCTGGCTCAATATCCATTTAACGACAGAATCTAAGTTTAAGAATGATCCGATTATTACTTCTTCAGCGTTTTGAGCTGCTGCGATAGAGAAAGTTCCATTAGAAGTAGTAAGAACGATGGTTTTGTCTTTAACATGACTGCCGGCATAACAAAAGGGGGAGTTCCCATATTCAAAACCTTCAACAATCTGACCACCTCTCTCAGCCCCTACAATATCTGCTTTATTAAGATATTCTTTAGCCACTTCCACACTCACAACAGGAATTATCTTCTTTGCGCCATGATATAGGGCTGTACATATTGCTGAAGTAGCTCTCAGAATATCAATAACTACTACCACATTACTCTT
>DTSC01000472.1 GCA_012965625.1 Flavobacteriales bacterium
TTCAACGCCGAACACCTTAGCAAAGGAAAAAAAGTCTTTCTCTATAACTTCAATATTTGTAGTGGCATTCCCACCTATATCAAACGAAAACTTATCGGCCCCACTTATTGTAATCGAAGCGCCATTTGATAAATTTAATGAAACAGCATTCGAAGCAAATGTTGATGAAGAAATTGTTAATCCGTCAACTAGTTGAACGGTGTTTTTACCCTCTGTATCAACAATATTAATGACTGCATTTGGGTTTACAGCTTTTGAAATGATATAGGTATCATTTCCTTCCAAGCCTCTGTATGTGGATTTGCCGGTCGGAACTATGATTTCATGTGAGTCCTTTTCTTCGTTTTGTGTTGCTGTCCCCACAGTACTAAACAATGACGCCAATTTAATTCCATTGGCATTTCCACTGGCAGTTGAATGATAGGAGATGGAATTATCATCGCTTCGAACTACACGTACAATTGACTCCTCTCCAATATGTTCGTAAAACGTAAACCGAACCAAAACTATGTCGGTATCTGGCCAAACATAAATATACTGGCCATCAAGTCCTAGAGCCTGAAAAAAAGGATAAATATTGCTCGTCCACCATTGAAATCCATAATTAGCTAGATCGTCATATGTTTGAGTTGCCACATCCAACCAAGACGAAGAAACTATTTGCTGACCTTGCCATCTTCCTTCTTGTGCAACCATAAGGCCAAAACGAGCAAATTCACGAGGGGTCATGTCGAGACCGGCATATGTCAAAGTATTACCCGCCTGGTCTGTCCACCAGGTTTCGTTAATACCCAAAGGATCAAATAAACGACTGTTAGCATAGTCCTGGAATTTCATTCCAGTAGCATTCTCCACAATATGTCCTAACAACATAGAGTCTTCATTAGAGTAATTAAATACGCTACCGGGTTCATTTCTTATACTTCTTCCCAAAGATTGAGATAACATGTCAGAGCTGTAATAAACTGAAACCAAGGAATCGACCATTCCAGACCGCATACCCAGAAGTTGTTTCAAAGAGATGGTATCTTTTTCGGTATTTTCCCATTGTGGTATATAATTTGTAATAGGATCATTAACCGACAAAATATAACCCTCATCGTTAGCTACCCCAACAACAGTGGATGCAAAACTTTTCGCCACCGACCAACTAGTCGCCATGCTTTTGTTATCAAAACCGTCAGAATAATATTCTGCAATAATGTTGTTACCCTTGATTAAAATTGCCGCCTGTGTAGACAAACTCGGAGTCTTTAAATAGTTCATTAATGCATCAACATCTTCTGAACGAAAGCCAGACGATTCGGGTGAATTAAGCTTCCATGAAAAGTTGTCTGATGATGCTTCTATTAGATTCTGAGAAGATACTTCTATACCGCTTTTACCTTGTAAGGTGCCTTTTTCTGGAAGATTCGAAACACCAAAAGAATCAGCAAATGATGGGAAGTCTACTGACATTGCACTAGTTGTTTTGGTTATATTGCCACCAAGATCAAAAGAAAAATTGTCAGTACCATTAATTGTTATAATTGCTCCATTAGTTAATTCTAATGACACGGCGTTGGAAGCAAATGTCGTAGAGAAAATCGTTAATCCCTCAACAAGTTGAATGGTATTTTGACCCTCAGTGTCTACAATATTTATTTTTGCATTGTTCTTTACGAATTTCGTAATTATGTAAGTATCATCACCTCCCAGACCCCGGTC
>DTSC01000473.1 GCA_012965625.1 Flavobacteriales bacterium
GCTGCATCCAGTAAAAATCTCCGCTTACAATATCCTTGGGCTGGAAGAGTATAAAGCTTTCTGTAAACAGCTCTTGTATGCTTTGCTCTGTGGGAAGCAGGGCCTTTTGTATGTTCTCTGCATAGCGTATGCTATCGGTGATGTCCTTTTTCTGGTCCTCTACCTTTTGTTTCTGCTCTTCTACGATCTCTTTCTGCCCTTGTATGGTGACCTTCTGTTTGCGGGTAACAAGAAAGCGGTTAATGGCAAAAAGCAGCAGGATGCTGATAATACCTATGCCGGTGAATAAAATACCGCGCAGTTTTTTCTCGCTTTCCAGCTCTGTTTGCTGGCGCTTAATCTTTTCTTCCTTGATGGCCTGTATCTTGGCATGGTCTACCGAGTCAATGGCTGCCTGGGTTTCGTATTTGTGCTTGAATTCTTGCTGTATGATGGCTTCCTTGTTTTCTATACTAAGGATGCTGTCGCGCATCTCAATGTACAGCTCGTGCATCTCAAGGGCCTGGCTGTGCTTTCCCAGCTTTTTATTTATTTTCCATAAATTATTAGAAGCATTTTTGATTCTTTCAATATTACCTATTTCCTGTGCAATGCTCAGTGCTTTTGTGCTTTTCTCCAGGGCTTTGCCGTAGTCGCCTTGATTTACATAAATACTTCCAATGTTATTCAAAGACATAGCAATTCCATTTTTATCGCCTATTTCTTTAAACATCTTTAAGCTTTTATCGTAATGATCCAGTGCCAGCTTGTAGTCGCCTTGGTTTTTGTAAATAAGCCCCATGTTGTCCAAAGTGTTAGCCATTCCTTGTTTATTACCTATTTCTTGCTTGATCTTTAAGCTTTTCTCGGAATACTCCAGGGCCTGCTCATAATTGCCTTGGTCATTGTAAATAACCCCCATGTTGTTGTAAGAACCAGCCATACCATATTTATTGTCTATTTCTTCAAAGATCTTTGAGCTTTTCTCAGTATACTCCAGGGCCTGCTCATAATTACTATGAATGTGGTAAATATTCCCAATGTTCATGTAAGTATTAGCCATTCCCTTTTTATCGCCTATTTCTTCTTGGATATTTAAGCTTTTCTCGTAATACTCCAAAGCCTTTTCATAATTGCCTTGGTAAGCGTAAACAATCCCAATGTTCATGTAAGTATTAGGCATTCCCTTTTTATCCCCTAATTCTTCTTTGATCTTTAAGCTTTTATCATAATACTCCAGACCCTGCTCATAATTGCCTTGGTTTTGGTAAATAGTCCCAATGTTGTTGTAAGAAAGTGCCATTCCCTTTTTATCGCCTGTTTCTTTAAAGATATTTAAGCTTTTATCGTAATACTCTAAGGACTGCTCATAATTGCCTTGGTTTTTGTAAATATTCCCAATGTTGTTTAAAGCATCAGCCATTCCCTTTTTATTACCTATTTCTTTATCAATCCTTAAGCTTTTATCGTAATACTCTAAGGCCTGTTCATAATTGCCTTGTCCCCTGTAAATATTCCCAATATTATTGTAAGACAAAGCCATTCCCTTTTTAAAGCCTATTTCTTGGAAGATATTTAAGCTTTTTTCGTAATACTCTAAGGACTGCTTAAAAGCACCTCTTAATTTAAAAGAAAGACCTTGGGTATTTAAAGCATGCGCCATCCATTTTTTATTATTTACAGATTCTGCAAAGTCATATTCCATCTGTGCAAAATAAA
>DTSC01000474.1 GCA_012965625.1 Flavobacteriales bacterium
ACATTGCTATTACCATGGCGGTTAATTATCTTATGCCAGGCAAGAGCATCAAATACAAAGCCTAAGAACAATAGAATCAGGGAGAAAACAATTTTCCAGGTTGAATGGATTATTGGAATATGAAGAAAGTCTCCATATATTAAGGCAATAATTAAAAATAATATAGAAACATATAAGAAAAGGGTAAAATACTTCTTCATTAAATCAAATCACTTAGTATTTCCAACAAATAAATTAGATGCTGCTCAGCAACGAATGTCAGGTTATACGTTGTTTTTTTTGCATAATAGACAATTCCATGGCACTGGGTTTAGCTCCTTCACGACAGTAAATTTTCTTCCAACAAAGCGTTTAAACGCACTTGATGACCAATGATTCCAGTGGTCAGGTGTGTTTCCAAGATCCTTTAAGTATTTAAATCTTAACATGTTCAGTATTCTCCATAATGGTTCATTAGGCACAGACAAAATTGCATATTCGGATGTGACTCTATGCAATTCATCCAGCGCCTTATTCGGATCATCTAAATGTTCCAGAACTTCAGTACAAAAAACGACATCTGCGAAATTATCTTCAAATGGAACTTCATAGATGCTGCCTACAGAAAATTCACAAAATGTACTGTTCATTTTTGCATCTTTTATCTCAATGGGATCATGGTCTATTGCATAACATTTTTTGTTCTTCATCAGGTCCTCCAAGCTTTTTAAAACCAGGCCTTCACCGCATCCCAGATCTAAAACGGTCGTAGGACTAATAGACAAAAATAATTCTCTGATCGATCTAAAGAATCCAGTGACCATATATTTGCTGATAGGATTTAAATCCCGGTATTTTGCATGTTTACTCCATTCTCTTGAGTTTATCATGTTTTTATATTTGACAAGGGGTCATTATTGGGTTCTTATTTTTGTTGTTTTGCTTTTAATGCCCAATTCAGGTTGTTTTTTGCCAGCTGATAGTTGGGCGACAGTTCAATGGCTTTATTGCAGTTCTCAATGGCTTTTTCATATCTTCCCATCTGGATATAAGCCGTGCAGATGTTATTATAAGCGCTGGGATCATCTGGGTTTAATTCAAGTGCCTTTTGCGCAGCCTTAATACATTCCTCCCAATTTTTATCGTTGTAATACGCCAGGCTAAGGTTAAGGTAATTCTCGTAATTTGGATTGTCCTCTAGATTTTTTAATGCGAACAGTAGACCAGATTTTACACCTTGGCCTGCCAAAAGACCTACTTGCTCCAAGAGACTTTTTGCATTTGTATGCATGGGACTTATGACAATAGCTTGTTCCAACATTTTTTTTGACTCTAAAAACCTCTTTTCTCTAAACAACCATTTTCCATAAAAGTAGAAAGATTCCGGATTGTTCGGTCCGTATAAAATTCCTTTTTTGAAATGTGCTTCGGAATCTTCAATTTTACCTATTGCGCCAAGTAATACTCCCATGTTGACATGCGCATAAGAATATTTTGGGGTAATGGCCAGTGTCCGTTGAAAATAGGAAAGGGCTTCTTCGTATGATCCTTTGGCCATTAGGGCATTACCATAATTCATCAATCCCCTTGCATTATTAGGGCTTTTAACTGTCACATCGTGCCATAAGGTTTCTCCACTGCTCCAGATAATATTTCTTTGATAGGTACCATAACCATAAGCTGCCAACGCAGTAAAAATAATTCCTATTATGCTAATTCTTGTGAGCGTACTTTTAAGAAATTTAAACTCTTGTTTTATAAGTATAAGCCCTATGCCATGACTTACTGCCAATACCAAGCCAATGTATGGAAAAAAAGTGCGGTGGTCATTGGCAATCTGAAATAATGGCACAAATGAAGAGGTTGGCAGCAATGCGATAAAGAACCATAAAATCCCAAAGGAGATTGGCCTTGTCTTTTTTTGTCTATAGCATTTATATGCTACTGATAACATTATAACTATTATTAATAAGCCAAACATTTTTTTAAGGCTCATCATTCCATTAATCATTACAAAGTCTGGATCAGCACTGAGATCGATTGGAAGAAAGAAGTTTTTAAGGTAATGTGTTATGATGTACCACTGGGTGCTGAAATATTCCCATTTATCAACTCCTGTATTGGAGGATACAGTGGATTCAGGGGTGAGATACTGCTGGTTGAGAATAAATATACCAATGACCACAATTCCGGCAGGAGCGGTCTGTTTTAACGTGGTAGCGATCCCATCAAAGAGAGTCTTGGCTTTTGTTTCAAAGAGAAATACATACAAGCACAGTATGGGGTATAGCATAACCGTGGTTTGCTTGGTATAAATACCTAGCACCAGGGGGATCAGATAAATAAAATATTTTCGGGTCTTTTGCTCTTGAAATAAAAGTAGTGTGGCTATTATGCATAAAGTAGAGAAAGAGTCGGATCGTGCACTTATATAATTTATGGTTTCTGCATTAGCTGCGTGGAGGGCATACCAGCCAACAGCAAAAAGGGCGATATAATCGCTCCATTTGTGTTTCACTGCCTTAAGAATGATGTTCCTGAACAGAAAGAACATCAGGACACATTGAATTATATACCAGAAAAAAATATGTGCATGGAAATAAACGGGATTGAGCTCATTTCCCGCCAGCCGATAATCTATTGCATCCATCAAAGTTACTATTGGTCGGTATGAGCAATTAGAGGGGAGGGAGCTAAATGTAGTAGCATCAGTAAAGTAGGCTGCAATATTTCCCAGATCCCTGATAGCTCCATTGCTGACGATAACATGTGAATCATCAAAATAAAAACCATTATCAAAATGATCTTTATATGAAAGAAAGAGCAAGGTCATTATGACCAGGCTCATTAGGATTATATTAGTTTGTTTATTTAAAGCCATATCTTTAAGGGTCATAAAAATACAAAATTGAAAGCACGGAATAAAACAGAATTGTTAAAATGAGAATTACCATCGTTTTTTTGGTAATCACTAAATATATATATTCGTAGTTAGATGTTCAAAACGAATTTGTTCTTTTGAATAGAATTCTGGAAGGACTGGATCAGGTTATCTTGAAGCGATCCTTTTTCATTTACGGTAAATAATATGCTGGAACAAAAAACAATAGCTGTAGTTATACCTTGTTATAATGAGGGCACTCAAATCGGAAAGGTAATAGATACAATGCCCGACATTGTTGATAGATTGGTAATTGTAGATGACAATAGTGATGACAATACTGTTGAGTTGGTTGAGGCGTACAAGCAAAAGTTGGATAAAATAGTTCTAATCAGACACAGTACAAATCAAGGGTGTGGAGGTGCACTGGCATCTGGATACAAATGGGCTCGGGATAATGATATTGATGTTGCTGTTAGAATGGATGGAGATGGCCAGATGAGCCCCGATGACTTGAATGCAATTGTTGAGCCGGTGGCATCTGGAGATGTTGATTATTCAAAAGGGAATCGCCTCTTTACGGGGGAAGCATATAGAACCATACCAAAGATCAGATATTTTGGGAATTCAGTATTGTCCATGTTTACCAAGATTGCATCGGGGTATTGGCATGTAGCCGATTCTCAAACCGGATACACTGCCATTGGGCGAAAAGGCCTGCACATGATAGATTGGGACAAAATGTATAAGAGCTATGGGCAGCCTAATGATCTTTTGGTGAGACTGAATGTGTTTGATTTAAAGGTTAGGGATGTACCGGTTAAGCCGGTGTATAATGTGGGTGAGAAGTCGGGAATAAATATTGGCAAGGTTATTTTTACCATCCCTTTGCTGCTCTTAAGACTATTTTTATGGAGAATGAAGGAGAAATATATTATCCGAAATTTCCATCCATTAGTGTTTTTCTATTGTTTGGGTTTTATTTTCTTGTTGCTTACCCTGTTCCTTGCGGTAAGGCTGGTAGTGGTGTGGATTGACCTTGGTCATGCTCCTGCAATGACCTCCTTGGCGCTGGTATTTTCCTTTATGAGCGCTAATTTATTTTCCCTTTTTGCAATGTGGTTTGACATGGAAACCAATAAGGACTTAAAGTAGTCCTACAGACTTGTCTTTCAGAAAATTTCCCATTTCCATTTTGGGTAAAAAAATTATTACCTTTATTCATATTTATTCTAAACCAGAATTAATGATGAAGAAAATTTGTACGATAATATCCCTGCTTTACTTTGGAGTAACCTATGCCACAATATGGTCTGTTGGCCCAGCACAAACTTTTACGAAGCCAAGCGATGTGGTAGGGCTTGTATCAAATGGAGATACCATTGAGATACACGCAGATACCTATTTGGGTGATTTTTGTATATGGAGTCAGAACAGCTTGTATTTTATTGGTGTTGGCGGATATGCACATTTAGATGCATCAGGATTTACCATTCCTAACCAAAAAGCAATCTGGGTAATTGATGGTGACGATAATGTTATTGAAAATATTGAATTTTCAGGTGCTTCTGTGCCTGATAAAAATGGTGCAGGTATAAGAATGCAGGGCACCAACCTTACTATAAAGCATTGTTATTTTCATGATAATGAGGATGGAATACTTGCTGGGGATAATTCCAATAGCGATATTCTAATTGAATATTCTGTGTTTTCAAACAATGGCTATGGTGATGGATTATCGCATAACATGTATATAAATCACATCAACAGCTTTACGCTTCAACACTGTTACTCTCACAATGCAAATGTTGGTCATACGGTAAAAACAAGAGCACATAATAACTATATACTTTATAACCGAATAATGGATGAAGGTAGTGGTAATGCAAGCCATCTGATAGATATTCCGAATGGAGGAAAGAGTTTTATAATTGGCAACTTAGTGCATCAGGGTCCATCTGCCACCAATGGAAGCGTGATCTCTTATGGAAATGAAGGGCTAACCAATCCTAATCCTGAGCTGTATGTGATTAACAATACGATGGTAAATGAAAGGAATTATTGTTATGATTTTGTGAAAATCGCAAGTGGTACGGCTATGGCAAAACTATTTAATAATTTATTTGTTGATACCTTGGGCAGTGCCGTGGATTGCCAGATAACCAGCTATACGGGATCTCTTGATACAGTATCCAATATTCTTACGGATGATCCGAATGTGATCAATTTATCAGGTTATGACTACGGCCTGATGTCATCTTCAATAGCAATAGATGCTGGAACTGATCCGGGTTTTGCTGGGACTTATGCTCTTTTACCACAATATGAATATCTGCATACTGCAGATTTAACACTGCGAAACACTTCAGGAGCAGCAATAGATATAGGTGCATATGAATACATCTTTCCTCCATGTCCGTTTCCCATGGCTGGATTTTCTTATTCTGCCAATGGCTTGAGTGTAGTTTTCAATGATTCAAGTATTGTAACAGGTAACGCAACGTATACTTGGGATTTTGGTGATGGCAGTGCTTTATCAAATCAGCAAAGCTATACTTATAGTGTATCAGGAACCTACAATGTATGCTTAGCAGTAACAGACAGCTGTGGCACTGATACTATTTGCCAGGATGTAGTTGTTACAGATAGTATTGCCGGAATCTTGACAGATTCAGAACGACAAACTATAAATGTTTACCCTAACCCTGTAGAGGATGTCCTGTATTTTAAATGGGTTTCAAAAACAAGGCTTGTAATCAATATATATGATTCCATGGGAAGGCTGATACAGTGTTTTGATCTCGATGAAGAGTATCGTGTGAGTGCTGACAAGTATTTAGAAGGCATTTATTTTTATAGGGGATTGGAGAAAAATGGAACACAAGTTCTGAATGGCAGCTTTGTTGTTTCGAGGTAAATGAAAAAACAGTTTGGCTAATAATGAATTTTGTTCTTTGGTCCGACAAACTATAAAGGGCAAGAAATAAAAATATATTTCTGTTCATCCTGTAGGATTGTACACTTTTGGCAATGGGAGAGGTAGGTGAACTTAAAAGGTTTGTCTATATCAAATTCTATATTATTTCTTGAAGACAATACAAAGGTGCGGTCACAGTCGATATAACCTTCATGGGAATATCTGCGAATCCTGAATTCTTCTTCAGGTAAGTTGCTTGGTTTTGAAAGATGGAACCATGTTCCTGCACCTTCACCACCCAGCCATTGACAGCCTTTGGGCAAATCTGAGGGTAAGAATGGTGGATGTGTGGTTCCGCTTTGCGCATTCATTGTTTTATTGATGAAATTGAGTATTCATTATGCTTTTGTTGGGGGAAAGAGAACAATAAATCTCTGAATTGTCTAAGCATGCATCTTTTTTTAACCATACGCCCTCCAGTAATTAAATAGAAATATGTAAAGCTATTTACCAATCGAATATTAGATAAGGATGTAGCTGAAATGGTATAGGGCACCCTAAGTAATATC
>DTSC01000475.1 GCA_012965625.1 Flavobacteriales bacterium
AGCCGGGGACAACAAGGTCAAGCAAAAGGTTAACAAAGTCCCACTACCTATTGATTTTCAGGTGTTTATTGTTAATATCTTTTGACGATGTTTTCCCTTGTTTTCCAAAAAAAGTAACGATTATTGTAACTATTCGGTTTTCTGTTACTCTTTGGAAACTAAATAGTAACAAACAGCAGAAATGACAGGACATCCTGCTACAATATGCAATATCCTGCAACATTCTGCTACCGGAATTCACCCATAGTTTCACCAAAACTGAACGAATGTCGAGCAATCTGTTAATAGACAAAATGTGCATTTATTGCGGCAATCATTTTATAGCCAGAACCGTTTATACGCGGTATTGTTCCAAGCCTTGCAATAACCGCCATTACAAGCAGCGCAAGCGCGAAGAGAAGCTGGTGCTGTATTCCAAAGGAATAGACAGCAAATCCATGGTGCCGCTGCCCTTTCACAAGAACCGGACTTATTTAAGCAGCAAGGAATGTTGTGAGATACTGGGCATCAGCCGCCATACCCTGATGCGGTGGATAGAGGGTGGGATGCTTAAGGCATCCAAGATCTGCAGACGCGTGATCATACATAAATCATCACTGGAAATTTTAATTAAAAACAACGAGCTATGAATATATCTATACGTTATAAAGACCTGAACAATGGCAGGAAAAGCATCTACCTTGACTTTACCTATGGCGGAAAGCGCCAATTTGAATTTTTGAAATTATACCTGGAACCGGCAGATGATCCCAAAACCAGGAAAATCAATAGCATCACCATGGAGATCGCTGAAAGCGTAAGGGCCAAGCGGCTACTGGACCTGCAGCACCGCGTGCATGGCTTGCCGCCGCTTCCCAAACCCAACCAGGACTTTTTAGCCTATCTGGAGAAAAAGAGCTTCTTAAGGGCACAGACGGGGAAGAATGCCGGAACCTGGCGAAGCGTTGTAAAGCACCTGAACATTTTTAGCCGTGGGCTGGTGACTTTCTCCATGCTGGATGAGCCCTGGATGGAACGCTTCAAGGAGTATCTTGAAAAAAACCTGTCACCCAATTCGGCCTTCAGCTATTTTAATGTGGTAAAACACGCCATCCACGATGCTATAAGAGACCAGATTATCCGCGGTTCCACAGCCTTGCTGGTCAAGGCCCCTTCCCAGGAAGAAACCCACAGGGTGCACCTGACCAAAAAAGAGCTGCTAGCCATGATCGATGTAGATTGTGACAGGCCCTTAATTCGCAAGGCCTTTCTGCTCTCCTGTTTGGCAGGCCTAAGGTTCAGTGACCTGCAATGTCTCACCTGGGGACAAATTCAAGAGAGAGAAGACGGTTGGGTGATCGTCTTCAAGCAGAAAAAAACCAACGGCATGGAATACCTGCCCATCAACGAAGAAACCATTAAGTTCCTGGAGCCCAGGGGTGGGGATGAAGAACGCATTTTCCCCGGTTTGAAATACAATACGAGCAACAACTATATCCTTGCACGGTGGGCGCTGCTTGGAGGTGTAAGAAAGCACATCACCTGGCATGTGGGAAGACATACCAATGCTTGCCTGCTGCTGGAGGCAGGAGTAGATATTTATACCGTTTCCAAGCTACTGGGCCATCGTGAGCTGAGAACAACGCAGATATACGCTAAGGTGGTGGACAGCACCAAAAGAAAAGCGGTGAATATGCTTCCGGTGCTGGGGAT
>DTSC01000476.1 GCA_012965625.1 Flavobacteriales bacterium
TATAAAGTTTTTCATTTGAAATAATAAGGTAGGCAGAGTCAGGATCTATGATGGTGTAGTCTGTGAATTTTGCTGTTCCCATTGATCCTACTCCTTTGAGTTCGGTAATGGTGCTGGTTGAAGTTTCTGAACTTAGATAACATTCTTTTTCACCATTAGAATTTGGTACAAGGGCTCGAACGACACCATTATTTATTGTCGTTTTAATCCTTTTATGGTTGGTTAAATCAAATAACCAGCAAGGGCTTGAAGTTGTAAAATTAGCGATACTTAAAAATGATTTTGTAGAAATTTGGTTATCTAATACAGACATTTTGTAGGCTGAAGCTCCTCCAAGATCAAAGATATGGGCATATTTTATGGAGATATATCCTACTGCATTTCTGTCTGTACCTGGTGCTTTTGGAGTGAATATAAAGGCTGTAGAATCACCTCCCAGATAGGTCAGAGGAATATTATAGCTAAGCTTATTGACTTTAGTGCTATTATAGGTGTGGTTATTGGCAGGTCCGGATCCAATAGTAACATCAACGTCATGATCCTGTAGATTTGTTCCGACTAAAACATATTTTGCTTCTGCGTTTGGCCCAGAGTTATGAATACCAGGAGTAGAGGTATAAAATGGTGATAATGCTGTGAATGAGGGGCTGAACCATCCCTTTGTTTCGGTATATTCAGAGTCATATATAGGTACTGAATTATTCCCAATACCTGTTTTCCAATAAACTCCACCCGAGTAATTGGTGTAATAGTCCTGCCTGGATTCATGAAGGAAGTAATCAGCTGGCACATATCCTGTAAAGTCAACATCATCCTCCACGCCAAGCCTATTAGTTTGTCCTGAGCTGGTCCAGGTTAAAAAATAAGTTGAGGTATCCGTATATATGCTTACATTTGGATTGGCATGCCAAGCTGGGTCTGCATACCAGGCAGTGTCCAGCCATCCAGTATTTTTTTCTCCATAAAATTCAATAAATTCTCCAGGGGAAAGTATGCTATCTGAAGGGCCTGTACCTTCCACATAAATATATTGTTCTTCACCTTTGTAAAATATTTGAAACTGCTGTGGACTTATAGAGCTGACAGGAATTCCGGCGTCAACTAAAGCACTATAGTCAATTCGGTAAATACCATCCTCATAAACCGTGAACTTATAGTATTGTTTGTCATATTCAATCCAATCATTGGTAAAGGATTGTCCAAAAAGAATCCAAGGAAATAATAATAGTATGGTGACAAATATGTTTTTCATCATTCTTCTTTGTTATCTCTTTTTGTAATGTCAAATTTTAAAGAAAACACATTAGATAACAATCCTACAGATTCTCCAATATTGGTTAAGGCATAATCAATATGGATAGCCCTTATCTTTACTCCAAGGCCCATATTTGGCTGGACGATTGTCTTTTCGGTCCCATCATAATCTTTTATTTTTTGGATATACCCGATGCCTCCTCGGAGGTATGCAAACCCATTGTATCCAAGCTCAATACCCATGTGAGGGTCGATGCTAATGGGATCTCCACTTAATAATACGTTTCTCATGCCGTCAAAGGTTACATCCAGATTGATTTCTGGATAAAAGGAAAACTTTTCACCTAAATTCAGATCTTTTCCAGCCCCCAGTATAATCCTTGGCAGAGTGATTTCCAGAGAATTCTTTGGAATTTCATTTCCTGTTATGACAAAGATTGCTTCCAATTTTTCAGTGTTAAAGTTCCAAGCGTTAAAAGTAGAAGTGATGTCTCGGCCAACAGCAGCAAATCTCCATGTGCCCATCTGGTACTGGGCGCCAATATCCAATCCAAAGCCCCAGGCAGTAGCAAATTCGCCCACTTTACGATAAATAATCTTTGCATTGCCTCCCAAGTTTAGCCCTTCAATTTTTGATTTCCTGGCAAAAGAGAACAAGAAAGCATAATCAGCTGCAGAGAAAGACCTGATCCGGTCATAATTAATGTTTCCATCTGTATCAATTAGATCAGATGTGTCTGGTATATCATCCACACCAAAACGCAGAAGCGGTGTAAATCCTATTACTGTTGTAGCATCAATTCTTGTGGCTATGGCTCCATAGTCATATTTTGCAATGCCGGCAAAATACTGGTTGTGCATGTAACCTATCTGGAGGTCAGTGGTGATTCCGTTTAACCCTGCCGGATTCCAGTATCCTGCCGTTACATCTTCAACCTTTGCGATAGTTGCATTCCCCATTGCCAACGACCTTGCTCCAACACCAATGCTAAGGAATTCATTGCTGTATTTTGGCGGTTGTGCATCACAAATTAAGGTTAGCATTAAAAAGGCGAGCAATAATAACTTGTGGTTCCTTGAGTACATTTAGTTATTGATTAAAATGAGCTTAGTTCTATTAACTAGACGAACAGCTATTAATTTGGATGCCTATTCAATATAACGATTAAGTAATCTGGGTTTATAAGATAATTTTTAAACTTCTTATTTCCTTAATTATTATAAATATTTGGCTAAATATATGGCATTTTTAAGCAATTAGAATATTTTTGTTTCAGGATAACGATAAATAAAATGCCTATAAAATCACATTTGCCAAATTTACTTACTTGTGCCAACATGGTATGTGGCAGCTTAGCCCTTGTAATGGTGATGAGTCTTGAGCCATCAAAACTTATTTGGGCTTCTTATCTGGTAGGATTAGCGGCTGTTTTTGATTTTTTGGATGGCATGGCAGCAAGGCTATTGAAAAGCTACACAGATTTTGGGAAACAATTGGACTCCCTAGCAGATATGTTAAGCTTTGGTGTTGTTCCTGGGGTTATTATGTACTCCCTTATCTTAAACGAAGCTAATATGGGTGAAGAATGGCTGGCTTACTGTGGATTGTTAATACCCATATTTTCTGCCTTGCGTTTGGCAAAATATAATATTAGCGATAATCAGTCAGATTCATTTATTGGATTGCCAACACCTGCTAATGCTCTTCTTATTGCCTCTTTGCCATTGGTTCTTGAACATGGAAACTTGGCTATGCTGTACGTGGTGGAGAGTCCGCACTATCTCGCAGCCATGTCTGCTCTTTTGTCCTTGTTATTGGTATCTAAAATTGGTATGTTTTCACTTAAGGTTAAAACACTGAAGCTGTCTGAAAATAAACTTCAGGTTTTCTTCTTATTGTTATCGTTAATAATTATTGTTGTTTTCCAGTTCACAGCTGTCCCAATTATTATAATTTTGTATATCGCAATTTCTACAATTAAATCTTTATTTTTTAAATAAATTCCAGAAAATGACATACAAGGCAGAAATCGACATAATGCCATTAAAAACATTGTTAGACCCTCAGGGTAAAGCCGTGAGTGCAAGTATGAAGAATATTGGTTTGCCAGAGATAGACGCTGTAAGAATAGGCAAGCATATTTCATTGAAGATAGAGGCAACCTCAAAAGAAGAAGCTGAAGAAAGAGTAAAAGAGGCTTGTAAAAAATTGCTTGCTAATGAAATCATGGAGAGTTTTGAATTTTCGGTATCAGAAATGTAAATGCTTCCTTGGTGTTTGAAAGTTGATTTGTTCAAAAATCAACATTAATTAAATTCCTGTTTTGGCAAAAAGAAAGCTAAGTCAATACGATGATCTGGCCACGTTTGAGAATGTAATACAGCCTAATCTTGATGAATTAAAAGAAGACTATTCATTAAAAGGGAAATGGGCCAAGGAATATTTTAATAATGATCATCCAATTATACTGGAATTGGGTTGTGGGAAAGGGGAATATACAATCAGTTTAGCAAAACATTTCCCTCAAAATAACTTTATAGGCATTGATAGAAAAGGTGCACGCTTGTGGGCAGGAAGTGTAAATGCTCAAAGGCATAGTTTGAAAAATGCTGCCTTCCTGAGGTTTGACATTTCATTTATTTCTAAAGTCTTTGGTCCAGGTGAAATCGCTGAGATTTGGATAACCTTTCCAGATCCGCAACCAAAAAATCGCCAGATAAAAAAGAGGCTTACCAACCCTCAGTTCCTAAGGATGTATCATGCTTTATTAGAGGATGGAGGTCTGATGCATCTCAAAACTGATAATCTTCCTTTTCATGATTACACCTTGGAAATTATCCAAGGTGAAGGTCATGAGCTCCTTATGTGTACACAGGATCTATACCATTCAGGATTAGCTGATCCATTATTGTCGATAAAGACCCATTATGAGAAGAAATTCCTTGTTCAAGGAATACCCATTACTTATTTGAAGTTTAAGCTATGTTATCCCTAATGGATGAAAAGGAGGAAATAAATTTCCTTTCGGAGAAAGAATATCCATTACCCTGTACTAAAATATGAACATTCAGGTTCTCAATGGCAATAGGTTCGTTATCAGCAACTGAAGCAATGTTCGAGTATTTTATATTTTCCCCATCCACGATTATTACAAGCCCTGTCCCTATTGCTTCCATGTGATTGGCGGACGTAATTAGAAGCCCAGTGTTTTCACCAAGACCTATGCCCAGGCAAACAGGGTTAGTGGCTACTGCCTGAAATAATCTGCTAAACCTCCCTCGCTTTACAAAATGAGAGTCAAACGTGACATCTTTAATAAATCCAAGTCCTCTCGATAGGTTAACCTCATTTTTTAACAATGCTTTAGAGCTGCTTCCTTGGATCATAGTATTAGACATGGCCATCGCTCCAGCACTCGTTCCAGCTACAACAAAAGGTTCGTTTTGATATTTATTCAACATTAATTTAATTATATCAGAGCCACCGAAGATTGTGGTAAGACGCAGCTGATTTCCTCCGGTAAAAAGAACTCCCTTGGCATCAATTATTCGCCTTTGGTATTCCTCGTTTTCAATATCTTTTCTTTCATTTATATGAACAACGCCAATGTTATTATGGCCTAACCGATCAAACGCTTCCAAGTAACGTTCCCCTGTTTCTAATGGGATTTTTGAGGCAGTGGGGATAATCTCAATCCTGGGATTTTCTCCGTCCAGCTCCTTTAACATCCTTGCCAGAATGCCTAATTCAAAAGATTCAGGATTTGTGTTGGGAGCATTGTTGAAGTCGTCCTCATCTCCTTTATTGACTGCTCCTCCTATCGCTATAAGTTTTCCTTTTGGAGTATCCAATATTTCTTCTGCAATTAATCAATACAAAATTACCTCATTTAAAATCGGTCTTTTGTCAAAAAAATTGTTTTTATCAACAAAATCTATCAGCGATTCTATAAAAAAACGATATAATTCAGGATATTTGCACCAAGAGGTTCCTCTGGAACTTTATAATTATACAAGGCAATGAAAATTCTGGATATTAAAGTAATGAGAGGACCGAATTATTGGTCTATTCGAAGAGGAAAATTGATCGTGATGCGATTGGACCTGGAAGAAATGGAAGAGCTCCCATCTAATAAAATTGATGGTTTTTATGAGAGGATGAACAGTCTTTTGCCATCTATGCATAGTCATCGTTGCTCAATTGGAAAGACAGGCGGTTTTTTTAAGAGGGTAGAGGATGGCACTTGGATGGGTCATATTGCAGAGCATGTTGCACTTGAGATTCAAACATTGGCTGGTATGGATTGTGGATTTGGGCGAACTCGTGAAACTGGAACGAAAGGCATTTATAATGTGGTTTTCACCTATACTGAAGAAAAAGTTGGCGTATTTGCTGCTAAATCAGCCGTAAAAATTGTGGAAGCGCTTATAGCTGGCAAATCTTATGACCTTGAAGCTGACATACAGGAAATGCGTGAAATTCGTGAGGCAGAAAGATTGGGGCCAAGTACTGGATCAATTGTTGAAGAAGCAAAGCAAAGAGATATTCCTTATATACGGTTAAACCGTCATTCTTTGGTGCAGCTGGGCTATGGGGTCAACCAGAAAAGAATCAGGGCTACCATATCGAGTGAAACAAGCAATATTGCGGTTGACCTTGCCTGTGATAAGGAAGAAACCAAGAATTTATTGGGGAGGGCTGGGGTTTCCGTGCCAAATGGCAGGATAATCCGAAATGAGAAAGATCTTGATTGGGTGGTTAAAAAGCTAGGCTTTCCTTTAGTGGTAAAGCCGGTAGATGGAAATCATGGTAAGGGTGCTACTATCAATATTACCAAGCTTGAAGAAGCTAAATTGGCGTTTGCTTCTGCCAGGAAATTCTCACGAAGGGTGATTGTGGAAAAATACATCACTGGTTTTGATTTCAGGTTATTAGTGATCGATTATAAATTTGTCGCTGCAGCTAAAAGGACTCCAGCTTGTGTGGTGGGTGATGGGAAATCTACCATCCAGAAGCTTATTGATTTGGTTAATGAAGATCCAAGAAGAGGGTATGGGCATGAGAATGTTCTCACTGAGATCAAGGTTGACCAAATGACCGAGCGCATATTGAAGAGCTTGAAATTAACGCTTAAGACGATATTGCCAAAAGATGAGATTCTATCTTTGAAGACAACAGCAAATTTAAGTACAGGAGGAACATCACAAGATGTTACCCATAAAGTACATCCATATAATGTATTCATGGCTGAGCGTGTTTCAAGGGTGATAGGTTTGGATATCTGTGGTTTAGATATAATGGCTCCTGATTTGGAAGTGCCGATTCATGAAAATGGAGGGGCAGTACTTGAGGTTAACGCTGCACCAGGATTTCGGATGCACCTTGATCCTACTGATGGACTGCCAAGAAATGTTGCAGAACCAGTAATAGACATGCTTTACCCAACGGGCACAACTACCAGGATTCCTATTGTTGCAGTTACTGGTACGAATGGTAAAACAACTACAGTTCGGCTGATATCTCATATTATGAAGAATGTAGGTAAAAAGGTTGGTTATACCACTTCTGATGGCATCTATATTCAGAACCGTATGCTCGAAAAGGGAGATTGCTCAGGCCCTAAAAGTGCTGAATTTGTGTTGATGGATCCTACAGTAGATTTTGCTGTTTTAGAATGTGCTAGAGGCGGATTGTTAAGGTCTGGATTGGGGTTTAATCAATGTGATATCGGCGTTGTAACCAATATTGCACCAGATCACCTGGGCTTGCAGGACATCAATACTGTTGAGCAATTGGCCCGGGTTAAGGCAGTTGTGCCAGAAACAGTAAATCGCGGTGGTTATGCTGTTCTCAACGCTGATGATGATTTGGTGTTTAACATGCAAGGTAAACTGGATTGTAAAATTGCCTTGTTTAGCATGAATGAAAAGAATCCTAGAATCCAGGAGCATTGTAAAAATGGCGGTATCGCAGCGATTTATGAAAATGGTTATGTAACCATTAATAAAGGCGGGTGGAAAATTCGCATTGATAAAGTAACCAACATGCCGCTTACGTTTTCCGGTACAGCAGTATTTATGATACAAAATATTTTGCCGGCGGCCTTAACATGCTTTTTAAGAAACGTGAAAATTGAGGAGCTTAGATTGGCCTTGCAAACTTTTATACCATCTCCTGCCCAAACACCGGGCAGAATGAACTGGTTTGATTTCCAGAACTTCAAGGTACTGCTTGATTTTGCTCACAACCCTGCAGGGCTAAGGGCCATTGGTAAATTTTTAGAAAAGATTGAGGAAAGTCCTAAAATAGGAGTAATTTCAGGTACAGGAGACCGAAGGGATGAAGACATTGTTGAGTTCGGTAAATATTCTGCCAAGATCTTTGATGAAATCGTTATTCGTCAGGACTGTCATTTAAGGGGTAGGACAGCAGAAGAAATTGTTGGCTTGCTAGAAAAAGGTGTTCGTTCGGAAAGCAAAAAAATACCAGTTGAGATAATTTATGATGAAAAGACCGCTATTACAAGTACTTTTAAAAGGGCACCAAAAGGCTCCTTGATTATTATTTTATGTGAAACTGTTCAGGGCGGATTGGACCTTGTAACCGAGTTTAAAGAAAAAGAAACTAGTGTTAAGATCCTTAAAAAGGACATACCAAATTTAAATTGACAAGGGCCAAAAGTCAGAAAATCCAAGTTCCAGAAAGTGTGTTGGCCATTTGTGTTTTTCCTCTTATGAACACAAAAGATTCCTTTTTTCAACGAGTTTATCAGGTAGTAAGACATATCCCGTGTGGTCGTATTACTTCATATGGTGCCATTGCCAATTATCTTGGAACTGCCGGTTCTTCAAGAATGGTGGGCTGGGCGATGAACAATTCCCACAGCCAACTGGAGCCTGTTCCAGCGCATAGGGTCGTAAACAGAAATGGTGTCTTGACGGGAAAAAATCATTTCGGAGGCTCAAATATCATGCAACAGCTTCTTGAAAGTGAAGGTGTTGAAGTGGCAGATGATAAAGTGCTTGACTTTGAAGTAAAGTTTTGGAATCCAATAAAAGAACTGGAGGAGCGTTATTTCCATGATTTTATATAAGCTTGCGATGGTACAGCGAATATCTTTATCACAGATGATTATACCATGCTTTTTATACCTTTGATTCTTCTTTAGTGCTTCCCTATGATAAGAATGTTTTCATCTCCAACAAAAATTGCCCTGCTGTTGATCCTGATTTTATTGGGGACTAAGCTTAATGCCCAATTGATAACATCAAAAGACCATGGCTCTTGGACGAACCCAGCAACCTGGGATTGTTCGTGTATTCCTGGGGTTACTGATTCTATTGTTATCAAACATAATGTCACCTTATCTTTGGGTTGGATAATGCAAGACGGTTCTATTTTTATTGATTCATTGGGGGGCTCTCTTGAAGGCAATAATTTTTTGATAAAAGATGGGGCCTTTACTAATTTGGGTGCTGCCTCTTTTGTCGATTTTGCCATAACAGGAGGCACCATGATTAATTATGACACATTAATTATTGATAATGTTCTTATTAATGAGACACCTGGCACTTTTTGGAATTTAGGTCTTATTGCTAGAGTGGATACTTTTTATAATTATGGTGATTTTTTAAATGATGGGGAGTTTATCAGCACTTTTTTTTATAATGATACAAGCGGAAATTTTAATAATACAGGAGTTTTTGGGTTTATAGATGGGTTCAATTTAGAGTCAATGACAAATTCAGGTTTGATCATTGCTCAGAATTTTGTTAATGCTGGAGAGTTCACCAATGAACCTGACGGCAGTATTAATCTAAATAATTGTTTCAATTTGGCTTCTTTCACTAACCATACTGCGGCAACTATGCACATATCAAACGATTTTTGGAATGGAGAAAATCCTCCGGACACTAATATTGTTTTTCGCAATGATGGTTTTCTTGGAGTTGGAAACGACTGGAAAAATTTTGGAAAAGTTGAGGGTAAAGATAGTGGACAAATATGTGTAGGTGGCACTTCAATCAATACAGGCACCATGAATGAATCCTTTGACTTTTGTGACACTAGTTCTATACCTCCTTTGGTCGTTGATTATAATTTTTGGGGGGGGACTATTGATTCAACAATTACATCATGTGATTCGTTATGCAAACTCTATGCTAGTGTAGAAATGGTTAATCCAACGTGTTACAATGATGCTAATGGAGAAATTAGCATTAATGTTATTGGAGGGAAAGCACCTTATACTTATAGTGCTGCACCACCTTATGTTTTTTTAGGGCAAGAACCAGCAACAATAATACTTGGACCTAATCAAGATAGCTTGAGTGAAGGGGTTTATATAATACTTGTTAAAGATTCTATCGGAGACAGCCTGTTCCATCTGGCTGTCTTATACACACCTCCTTTGGAAATTGAAATGAGCAGTACCGCTTCCTGTACAGGTGGAGCTGATGGCTCAGCATTAGTAAGTGTCTTTCCTGCTACTGGCAATGCTCCGTATACCTATATTTGGTCTAATGGAGATGTGACCGATTCCTCTTCATATACATCTAATATGATCACAGGCTTAAATGCTGGAGATTATAATGTTACTGTTACGGATAGCAGTGGATGTGATGCAAGTGGAATTGTAATAATTGACTCTATGCCAAATCCAATTGTTAATGGTTTTATTGAAAGGACCTCTTGTCCTTATAATTCAGATGGATCAATAGCTCTTTCCTTTCTCATGGGTGATTCTGGTTATGTTTATATATGGAATGATAGCAATGCCCAGACCGGTTCAACAGCAAAAAATTTGGCTGTTGGTACTTATACCGTTACCATTACAGATACCAGTACTTCCTGCTCTGTAATTCATTCTTTTCTTGTCGAATCTTCTGCTGCTGATAGCTGTAAATGGAAAATATACAATGGCTTTACTCCCAATGATGATAATATTGATGACTTCTGGAGGATCAGGGGGCTTGAGAAATATGAAAACGTTGTGGTTCGCATATTCAATAATCGTGGAATCATAGTCTGGGAAACAGCAGACTACCAGAATAACTGGGATGGAACCGATTACAAAGGGACTGCCTTGCCGGAGGGTATCTATTATTACATCGTTCAGCGAGAGGATAAGTTTTTTAGAGGATGGGTCAGTCTGCTGAGATAATTTATGATTAAATGAAAAGGACCATTGTCATATGGGTTTTAATTTTGATGTGCCTGCAGGCTATAGGTCAGCAGGATGGCCTTTATTCGATGTATAGGCACAATGGGCTTGTGCTGAATCCGGCAGATGCTGGAACAATTGATGCCATTAGTGTGACATTAATTCATAAACGGCAATGGGTTGGTTTTCCGGGTGCACCTACCGGGCAGGCTTTTAGTGTTCACAGCCCTTTGGGATCTTCAGGGCTTAAGCATAAAATTGGATTAGGATTTCATGCTTCTGGAGATCGTTTTGGTCCAAATCAAAGAAATGGTATTTATGGCTCTGGTTCCTATAAATTAAAAGTTGGGACAAAGATGCTATCCTTGGGCCTAAGGATGGGAGTCCAATCTTATAGAATCCATTGGAGCCAGATAGAATATTATAGCGGTAGGGACCCATTAGTAGATAATAAGGTAGGTGTTTCAATTCCGGAATTTGCTGTGGGGCTACGCTATTATGATGATAAGTTTAACGCTGGTTTTTCTATTGGTGAATTAACTCAGCCGGCATTAAAACTGGGTGCCTTAGGGGCCACTTATGGTAATTTATATAGGACATTCATGTTTACTTCTGGATATGATTTTAGCATTAATAAAAAACTAATAATGACACCTTCTTTAATGTTTAAATATGTTCAAAACAGCCCTGCTGATCTTCTTCTCAATTTGAATTTTATAATGTTTGATAAATTTTGGATGGGTCTTGGATTAAGATCAGATTATAAAGGTGCCTCAATTATGCTTGGAGCATACCTCAATCAGAATATCAAGGTTGGCTATTCTTATGAGTCGGGCGCAATCGCGGGAAATTCTCTTGGCGGCTCAAATGAGATCATGTTTGGGTTTAATGTATGGGAGAAAAAGCCTGAAGTCATACTTCAATTTATCTCTGAGGAGGGGGAAATATTAATGACTTCAAAAATGTCTAAAGAGAATTATTTCTTTTTCGACGAATTGCCTTCTGAGATAAGTTTTTTGTTTAAGCTGGATTCTGATGATCCTGAGATAATAGCAAAGATGGATGAGATACAGGTGGCATATAAAGATGAGGATGGCGATGAGGTAGTATTAACCGTTCAAAAGGATGCTGACAAATTATTCAGATATACTTATTTGCCAATCAAAGAAGCGCGTAAATTGTATGCCATTGACGGAAATAAAGATACGGTAGCTGTTGCTCTTGAAAACAGTGATAGCTTTTTTGTATTTCAGTATCTTCCCAATGATCCAAGCATTATCTTCCTAACTGGAGATGAAATTGATGATAGTGAAGGAATGGTCATCCTGATAAATGGCAAAGAAAGGTCCCTGAAAAAAGGAGAAGGTCATTTCTTTAAATTCGTCCCATTACCTACGGAGCAAGTTAAGCTGCATTTGATAGGGGATAATGGAGATACTTTGGGCACTGGCTACCTTAACAGTGATGGGTTTTTTGTGTTTGAACGATTGCCCTCAAAACAGGATTACATATTCCTCTTGGAATCATCAGATGCTGAAATGATTGATGAAATTCAGCTCTTTTCAATGGAAGACAAAGCAAAGGGAAAGGTGATGACGGTGACTAAAGGGTCTGACAAATACTTTAGATATCATTACCTGGAGCAGGATTCTTCCATCTTGTATCTAATAGGTAAAAACGGAGATACCATCTCCTCTACAAGACGAAACCTGGATGGCTATTTTGTATTTGAAAGATTACCCTCAGAGGAGACTTATGTCTTTATGCTGGAGGGCGAGGAGGTTGATTACCTTGATGACCTATTGATCTTGCTGAATGACATGGAAGGTGAAGAAAAAATAATTTCAGCTGAAAAAATTCAGGATAACTTATTCCGTTATGTTTTATTACCGCAAAGTGCAATGGGGGCTCCAGACCTTTTAGCATTTGATGAGGCACCCCTGATATTGAATAAGGTCGATGCACGTATTATAAAGACGACTTCTGAAAGTTTAAAATTCAATACGGGTGAAGCAATAATCCGCCTTGATTCTTACATCTATCTTGCAGAGTTAAGCAAAATACTCATTGAAAATCCAAGTTGGAGGATTATATTGCATGGGTTTACTGATAATGTTGGTACAGATAAATTCAATTTGCTCCTCTCAAAGCAAAGGGCTGAAACGGTTAAGAGGGCTTTAGTGAAACGCAATGTGCCACCTTCAATGGTCAGGATAAAGTATTATGGTGAAAAAACCCCCATTGCATCAAATGACACAGAAGAAGGAAGGCAAAAAAACAGAAGAGTTGAGATGAAGATGGTCCAGGTCAAATGACAATAGAAACAATTATTTGTAATGCGTTAAAAAAATGATAAAATGGAAATAACAAAAGAAAAAGTTCTTGAAGCGTTGAGCAATGTAGATGATCCTGATCTAAACAAGGATCTGGTTACCTTGAATATGATTAAGGATATTGAAGTAAATGGCAAGGAAGTAAAATTTTCTGTGGAGCTTACAACTCCTGCATGTCCTATGAAAGATATGATCAAGAAAGCTTGTGAGAATGCGATTACTTACTATGTGGATAAGGAAGCTGTTCCCATTGTGAACATGACTGCCAATGTTACTTCCGGGGGTGATAGCGGAAAAGAAGAACTTGCAGGCATTAAAAACATCATTGCTGTTGCCTCAGGAAAAGGAGGGGTTGGGAAGTCTACCATAGCTGCCAATCTTTCAGTAAGTCTCGCACAGCAAGGTGCAAAGGTAGGTCTGATTGACGCAGATATCTATGGACCATCTATGCCCATGATGTTTGATGTGATTCATGCAAAACCCAGAACCCGAGAAGTCAATGGACAATCCAAAATGGGGCCTATAGAAAATTATGGAGTAAAGATGTTGTCCATTGGGTTTTTTGCAAATCCGGAACAAGCGATTCCATGGCGTGGACCAATGGCATCCAAGGCGCTGAAGCAATTGTTTTTTGATGCAGATTGGGGTGAACTGGATTATTTAATTATTGACCTACCCCCAGGAACAGGTGATATCCATCTCACATTGGTGCAGTCAGTTCCTGTTTCTGCGGCTATTATTGTTACAACCCCTCAACCAGTGGCGCTTGCAGATGCAGAAAAAGGGATCAATATGTTTAAAATGCCTGTAATCAATGTGCCTGTATTGGGAATAATCGAGAACATGTCCTATTTTACTCCAGAAGAATTGCCTGAAAACAAATATTATATCTTTGGAAAAGATGGTGGCAAAGCCTTAGCTGAAAGGCTGGAAGTACCTCTTTTAGGTCAGATGCCTATTGTTCAAAGTGTTCGTGAAGCTGGTGATTCAGGAAGGCCTGCTGCATTGCAGGATAATACACCGTCGTCAATTGCTTTTAAGAAAATTGCACAAGCAGTTGCTCAGCAGATGGCCATCATGAATGCAGGTATGGCAGCAAAAGAACAAATGCCGAAATGATAGAAATAACAATCTTATGAGATTATTAAGCCTTGCCTGCCTTTTTGATTTTGTTTATTGAAAGAATTATATAAATTTATGCCATGATTACAGATGATGATCTCAACCAAAAAATAGAAAATGCCCTTGATGAGCTAAGACCCTACCTCGAGGCGGATGGTGGTGGTATCGCCTTGATTGACGTTACTGATGATATGGTTGTGAAGCTCAAATATCTTGGGGCCTGCAGTTCGTGCAGTATGAGTACGTCCACCTTTAAGGCTGGAGTAGAGCAGGTGATACTAAAAGCAGTGCCTAACATCTCCAAAGTAGAGGTCATTAATATGCCAAGTTCTTAGCATGTGGTTGAGGGCAAATATTTATCTAAAGTATAAGGAAAGGTTTATCCACTTATTAGTTGTAGTCACAATTATTGGCTTGCTCTTTTCGTGCAAAGCCGAAATTGATCCTCCCACTTTAAGTGCCGGTGATGCAGATTTTTCTTCACTAGTAGCAATAGGAGGGGATTTTCTGGCGGGGTATGAAAATGGTGCCTTATCCAGGGAGGGACAGCAAAATAGCATCCCACAATTATTATCCCTCCAGTTTAATGAAGTCTATAGCCAACTGGGAGAGTTAAGTAAAGTCTCTTCCTTTAAACAGCCATTGATGCCGCTTGGACAGGGTTTTGGATTTAACAGCAAGAAATGGGAGGGTGAATTTATTTCACCTGTAACGTTGGGTTATAAGGTGGACTGTGAAGGTGTGGAATCACTATCTCCCCTCAAAAATATTTTGAACCTTTCAGTGCAAAGTGCGGGATTGCAATATCTTATTGATGGTGGCTATCAGAATTTGGCGGTGCCATCAGCTGGAATGGAAGACATTACCGATCCGAATTTTGGCTTGCATTATTCACAAGGAAATTCAAATCCTTTCTATGGAAAATTTGCAAGTGACCCAGGAACCTCTACAATTTTACAAGATGCGTTAAACCTCTCGCCAACTTTCTCCCTGATTTGGGTGGGAATGGAAGATATTTATAGCTATGCCTCTGTGGGAGGCTATAATAAAACCATTCCCAGCGCCTCGGCATTTTCAGCTGACCTGGATGCTGCCTTGGCACCGCTGACCAGTACAGGAGGCAAAGGAGCAATAGCAAATATTCCTGAACTCACCTCCTTTCCTTTCTATACGCTGGTAGCTTGGAACAGGGCGGAGCTGGATCAAAACAAGGCAGATTCATTGAACAAGATATATCAGGGTGGTGGAGTAAGTCATATTAATTTCGCAGTGGGTAATAACGGATTTGTGATTGATGATTCAACCCAGCCATTTGATATTCGCCAAATGGTTGCAGGAGAGTATGTCACACTTACTGTTCCGTTGGATTCAATGCGTTGCTTCTTGTACGGGTTGTTTGTAAATGTGGTTCACGATCGATATGCACTTGATACAGATGAGGTGCAGATTATTAACACAGCCATTAGTGACTATAATGTCGTAATCAAACAGAAAGCAGCCGAGTATAACTTGGCTCATGTTGATATGAACTCCTTTTTCAAGACAGTTGAAGCAGGCGTCAAGTGGAACGGAGTTGCATATGATGCAGAATTTGTTAGTGGTGGATTTTATAGCCTCGATGGATACCATCCCAATCAACAAGGGTATGGAATGTTAGCGAACGAATTTATTAAGGCTATTAATAATCAATACAGCGCTACTGTTCCAACAACGAACTGTATGACTTGTGTTGGAATTAGGTTTCCTTAACAATGAATTAGTTCGCTATTCAAAGATCAGTTTCCCTGACCATCGATTTTTTCCTGATATAAGATTAACAAAATAGAGGCCATTGGCAAGTTCATTCTTTTCAATATTAAACTCATGGCTATTTACAGCTTGGTATGTCCTCACCAACTTTCCAAAGGTGTCATATAGCTCGACTTTTGCGTCGTTATTTAAGCTAGCCTTTATAATAATTTTGGCTGTATTACTACTTGGGTTTGGATATATGTCTAACCCATGTGTTTGATTAGCTAAAGATTCAGCGATATTAGTTGATGAAGTATTTATGACTGTAATATTCTGGCAGTTAAAATCGCTGCCACAGCTATCCGCTATTGTAAGGCAAACATTATATATGCCAGATGAAGCATAGGTATAGCTTGGATCTTGTGATGTTGATGTACCTACACCATCACCAAAATCCCATGTATATGTTGCGCTACCTGCGACTGTACTCGAATCATTAAATGTTACGTCCGTGCCAGTAGTATCATAAGAGAAACTAGCTGTAGGTGGCGGACAACCTGAAGAATCTATAACCATTACTGGTTGGCAGGTCAAATCACTGCCACAGCTATCCGCTATTGTAAGGCATACATTGTATGTCCCCGAATTATTATAGATATAACTTGGATCTTGTTGCGTGGAGGAACCACTGCCATCACCAAAATCCCATGTATATGTTGCCATACCTGAGAAGGCACTCAAATTGGTAAATGTTACGTCCAAACTAGTAGCGGAATATGAAAAACTGGCGGTTGGCATAGAACATCCCGCTGTATCAAGTGTATAGCTGCAAATAGAAGAGCCGCCACAAACAAATTGGTAAAGGAAGTTTTTGGACATTGTTACCAGAGTGTCATAATAGGCCGCACTACCTACATGGGGAACGTGATCCTGGCCTGGCCACGGTTCAAAGCAATGATTCATCCCCAGGTTCTCCGCCCTTTCGTGAACGGAGCTACTGCCATCAATCATCATTATAGGAAAAATCCCAACCATGTAAATAATATCAGTACCATACGGTACAGTGCCATCAGCATCACCATGAAAGCTGATAACAGGCGTGTTGCCAGCTTCCATCCACGCCGTATCACGCAAGGCTCCAGCAGAATTGATAATTGCCTTTACATTACCGCGATAGCCGGGGTTTCCACTATTCCCTTCAATGCCTCCACCTAATCCTGCTTGGGAAGTGTCTATGTAGTTTGTAGGCATTTCACTCTCTTTGTCCAGGTATGCCAGGTGTACAGCCATAACGCCTCCCGCAGAAACACCTCCAAAGAATATATTGTTGGTATCAATGCCATAGGTATTGCCATTTTCTGTATAATCCTTTTTGAAAAATCGTACCGCAGCACGGGCATCGTGCACAGCCCTGATCACCGTTTCCGTTGCATCTATTGAGTCAGGTCCAGGAAAGGGGATGCCATTCATTCCAAGTCTATAACTCATAGATGCTGTTACATAGCCCATTTTTGCAAAATCCTCTGCTAAAGGAACAACATCTGTCCCAGTTCTGCTTCCACCGATAAAGCTACCACCGTGGGCCCAGATAATAAGGGGGCGCTCAGGCATCGTATCTCCTTGTGGCTCAAATACATCTAAAAATAAGTTCTCATTTGAACCCGTGAGGCTTGTGTTTTGTCCGTATTGTATGTCTGCAGTTTTGTCGAAGCCTGTAAAAACAGGATCAAGATATCTGCCAGTACTGCAATCTTGTGCAATGGCTGAGAGAGAAAAGATGCTAATTGAAATGAATGAAATTATTTGGGTTTTCATGATTGGCGATTTTTATTTGTGAATCATTTATGTTAAAAAATATATTCCAGGGAAAACCCTGGGATGAATGCTTTTGCCTTCCACGTGCCTCCAAACCCTGTTTCAAGGTTGGTGTCAGTGCGTTCTGCTCCTTCAATGTACAGGAAGGAGAGGTTTATATTAAAGTGCTCAGATACAAGCATACTTGCCCCAGCAGTAATACCGACTTTATTGGCTCCAGGCGTCTCAGGAGTGATAAAGCCATCCTCAACCGGTGTCATGTCAAAATAGGTTCCTGCACGAATAGTAAATTTCTCATTTTGTTTATTTTCAACTCCAATTCTAAATATCAGCGTGTTTCTATAATGCCTTGGAGAGCGGATGTCTTCGAGCTTATCCGTGTTTTCTGCAAAATCAAATACCAGGGAATCATAAATGCTCCATCCCACTGAACTAATGTCACAAGCCAGTGTGGTCTTTTCGGAGAGCTCATATCCAATTCCGAAGTTAATGACTTGGGGCAAGCTGATGCTTGTCGAGAAACTTGTAGAAGGAAAATATTCTTTTAATGACGAAGGAACGCTGAAAGTGGCTGTGCCTTCTTCTTCCTTTACCGTTACAGATGAACGATAAGATGCTCCAAGTGATAATCTGTCAGAGACCTGATAGTAGAGGCCGGCATTCATTCCATGTCCGGAAGCAGCGCCTTCCAGGATACCCTCTCCATATTCTCCATTTGCATTTGCCGTCGGAACTCCTTTGCGCAGGTAGAAGCTTCCAAATCCATATACATGTGCTATGCCTAGCCCAAGCTTATCACTAAGCTGAAATCCAAGAGTTGTTTGAAGGAAAATAATTTTTAACGACATCTCCCTTAAAACAAATTGGCCCAGCCAATCATCCTCATATTTTATACTGCTTCCAAATGGAGTATAGGCAGCAAAACCAAGATTCCATTTGGCATTCTTCTTCTCTTTGCTTCCAGAAGTATCTGCTTTTCCATACAGCTGCTGGTGGCGAAACGAGGTGTAGAATGTAAAAGGAGTGCCAATTCCCGGAACATTATTGCTTGTATAGGTGCCAGGATAATTTTCCTGAAAGGCAAGTCGTGAGATAATAAAGCTGGCACCAAGCTCAATATGGCTTTTTTCAACAAATGCAAAAGCACCCGGATTAAAAAATGAAGTGCTAGCACCGCTTATCAGGGAAGTGCCACAATGACCCATGCCGTTTTGCTTCTGGCCCTGTAGATTAACCTGGAACCCACCTGCGCTTACAAGCATGGTGAAACAACAGGCAATTGATAAGGAAATACTATGGTTTACAAATCTCATTTTTTATGCAAGCATAACAAATGTATCAAATAAATTGATAAAGGATAATTGTAAATCTATTTGCCTGAATTCCTTAGGCCAAATACTTTCCGGTAATTGGCATTCTTCTGCCCATGCCAAATGCTTTGGATGAAACCCTTAATATTGGCGGGGTTTGAAATCTTTTATATTCATTGGTGTTGATCAGCTTGAGCACCTTCCTTACTAGTTCTTTATCGTATCCCTGCTCTATGATCTCATTAGGCCCTTTGCGCAGCTCAATGTATTGATATAATATCTTGTCCAAAATATCGTACTCGGGAAGTGAATCAGTATCCTTTTGATTTGGCCTTAGCTCTGCTGAGGGTGGTTTGGCAAGAATATTTACAGGAATAATTTCCTCATCCCTATTTATGAATTTGGCCAATTCATAAACTTCTGTTTTATAAACATCACCTAAAACGGATAAGCCTCCAGCCATATCGCCATAGAGCGTGCCATAACCCACAGCAGCTTCACTCTTGTTAGAGGTGTTAAGAAGAATATGCCCAAATTTATTGGCTATTGCCATTAATAAGACGCCTCGTGTTCTTGCCTGCATGTTTTCCTCAGCCAAACCAAATTCAGTTCCTTCAAATTGGGTTTTGAGACTATTGTCAAATGCCTTGGCAATTTCTTCAATCCCTATAAGTTCATGAGAACAGCCCAAATTTTCAACCAGCTGCTTAGCATCAAAAACTGAATGGTCTGATGAGAATTTTGAAGGCATAAGCACTGCTTTAACATTTTCTTTTCCCAATGCACGTTCTGCAAGCACCAGGGTTACCGCTGAATCAATGCCTCCTGATAAGCCAAGGATGGCTTTTCCTAAACCTGATTTATAAAAATAATCGCGGATACCCAATACTAATGCATGGTAGATTTTCTCTGTTTTATTATATGATTCCTGCTCGTTTTTTTCTTGTTTCAACTCATCTTTGATATCGACAATTTGAAGATCCTCCTCAAAGTATTTCAGCTGTTTTACAATATCACCATTCTTGCTCATTTGAAAAGAGCCCCCATCAAATATCAGCTCGGTCTGAGCCCCTACATGGTTAACAAATACGATGGGCATCTTGTATTTTAGGGCATTTTCTTTAAAGGCTATTTTCCTTTCCTTATCATGGTCATAAGTAAAAGGAGAGGCCGAGATATTGATAATTATATCTGGATCTTGTTTTGTTAAATGGGCCATAGGGCAATCTTTATAAAGCTGCTTGCTGCCTACATTCCACAAGTCCTCACAAACAGTAATGGCAATCTTTTTGTTGCCAAATCCAACTACCTGAAATTCATTGCCGGGTTCAAAATATCGATATTCATCAAAAATATCATAGGTAGGAAGCAGGGCTTTTCTATGCACTGATTGAACCTTGCCATCAGCCAG
>DTSC01000477.1 GCA_012965625.1 Flavobacteriales bacterium
GAAAAGACATACCTGATATCAAATGACCATTTTGATAACATAAAATCCACACACCTCAGCATATTATATAGCCATTCAAGTTGGGATGAGCTGAAAGAGCTGTTGGAAAATGACACATCCTCATTTCATAACATTAGAAGAGAAAAGCTATATCACGATTTAATCGATTATGTGGTAAAGAAAGGTGATTATGACTTATTGAAGGAGATGGAACAATCTGCATTTTATGCATCTGAAATATATAAAAACAATAACGCTTATTTGCTTGAAAAATACAAGGAGATCATTGCCTCAACGAATTTTGACACACTTGATGTCAACGATGTTTCTTTAGGCCGGTTTGAAATTTATCTGGCCCTTATAGATGACTTACAGGAACGGAATATAATTCCCGAACGCGTTACGGATACGACAAAATATCTCGCGTTATGCTGCATGAAATATTCTGTTCACCTATACGATTATATAAATGAAAGTTCGCCGCTATGGTTATTCAAGTGGAAATATGAGGTGCTCCTGCCTGCCAAATCAATAGATTTCCATTATCAAAGCGGTGTAGTTGATGATACCCTAAGCCACAAGCAAGGACAAGAGCTTCTGGAGCAAGGGAAAAGCCTGAGAACACCTGTTTACTATGCTATTAAGGCAGCCTATAAGGAAAATACATTTACCCGCTTTCTTACCCTATTTTCAAAAAACAGAACAAATAACGCTAGTAATAGCAGTGGCTTTAGCTCCTTCGAGATAGACACCGCAACACATGTAAACCCTCTGGAGGAATTACTGAAAATATCGGAAATAGATGCCCTGCATGCCTATGAAATTGTACTTTCCAGCAGTTGGGAAAGGGATGTAGAAGATATGGTGTCTTTTGCTAACGGAAAACTGTACAAAAACCTCTCAAAACAGTATAATGAAAAACTTGAAAGAACCTTAAATGAGCAGCTAACAAGCGAAGCGCTAGCTATTCTAAGAACAATGAAGCTGAGGTTAGTAAACATGGATGAACGGAATAAAAAGAAACTATTCAACCAATATTTTGGTTTACTGGAGAAGCTTACAACAAAAGACGATTATTCCAACGCTTACATGATGTATATTGTCTTAGACCAACAGTTTGCAAACAATAAGGCAGTAATAAAATCAAAAAGAACACTTATAAACAAAGATTGGAATGCCAATTACATACCAACATACCTGGAGAAAGAGGACCTTGCATGGACAGGCAATTATGATAGTTGTGAATGCGGGGTAATGCCTGAATCTTTTTATGTAAAAATGCAGAACAAATTAGCCTTTTACAGGAGACTAACTGAAATGCCGGACAACATTAGATTTAAAGATGAGTACAATAAACTTGCTCAAGCTGCAGCTTTGGTAAATTCTATCGGAGCCCTCTCACATTACATACAGAAAACACGAAAATGTTACTCTGAAGATGCAAGCATAGGTGCAAGCGGCTCCAATTTAACCAGTGGAGTTAGTGTTCATGGTTACATGGTTGATGATGGCAGGGGAAACAGGGCTGTTGGCCATAGGAGGTGGATACTAAACCCCTATAATAATGTTTTTGGGATTGGCGCCACATATAAAAGATACGAACGAAAAGGGGAAGACTGGAGTTGGGGTTGGTCTGATTCTGGTGGTGCATTATATGTTTTTGGCACTGAGCCCGACATTCCTTATACATC
>DTSC01000478.1 GCA_012965625.1 Flavobacteriales bacterium
GGCGAATTTGTTGCTCCCATGGTGTGCCTTCAGGGGCTACGGTACCGACGCGCACTCTTATTTTTGTGGCTGTCGCAGACGCTGTGGAGGTGCTCAGCATGATGCAACAAAGGATTGTTCCTGAAATGGATAAACGCAGAGACTTCATCAAAAGAACTCCTGAAACTGAAAGATAAGTGAGAGTGAAGTGGTGAAACGTTACTTATTCAAAGTAGTCTTCAAGCTTGCTCAGCATGGTGTGGGCTTTTTTCTGCTCAAAGGTTTGCTCTGGATGGAGCTCAGGGATGCTTTTGGGATCGGCATCTTTGACTTCAGTGAGCAGGCGCACAAATAATTTTTTATTTTGTATTTTTTTCGCAAAATATTCAGCATACAAGACTTTATTGGCCAAGTATGTTTTGCTGATGCTCTGAGAAATGGGTAAACGATAATTCGAAACATTTTGATGTATATTTGAAATCAACTCTTGTTTCGATATGTAACTAATAATTATTAATGAATAAAGTATTATAAGGTATTGTTTTAAATGTTCTTTTTTCCATTCAAGGATGATAATCCTACTGGCAATAAACCATTCATTTCATGGTTGCTAATATCTCTTTGTATTATTATTTACCTTGTTCAACTCTCTTTCAATTCTAATGAAGTAAAATTATTCATCATGAGTTATGGGGTAACACCCGGTCTTTTGATTAATAATTTTGGTTCTCTTTGGTTTACCGTGTTAAGTTCAATGTTTATCCATGGAAATATAAGTCATCTTTTTGGTAACATGCTTTATTTATGGATTTTTGGTGATAACGTCGAAGATTCTTTTGGAAAGGTAAAATTTATCTTTTTCTATATCTTATGTGGTGGTGCCGCAGTCATTGCACAGACATTATATGATGTTAATAGCCTTACTCCAATGATAGGTGCAAGCGGTGCAATAGCGGGAATACTCGGTGGTTATCTTGTTTTATATCCTCGGGCTAAAGTTTGGGTATTCATGTTAATTATATTTTTTGTACGTTTAATTACTGTTCCTGCATTCGTTGTTTTAGGTATTTGGATGATAATGCAATTAATGAATGTTTTAGACCAAGGCCAATCAGGAGTTGCCTATTCAGCACATATAGGAGGTTTTATTGCTGGAATGATTTTAGCTCCTATATTTAAAAATAAAGATAAAAAAAATATTTGCTCCATCAGGAGCTACTGAATATATGTCGAAAAAGATTTCGAAAGAAGATTATTTAAAACATATGCCAAGCTTAGGAAAGGTTAAGAAAAACAAAAACCCTTGGGAATAATGGAATACTTAGATACAAAATATTTTAGTTATGCTGATCCAAACGACCCTCCCCTTAAAAAGGCCTTTATTAGACTAATTGAATATTTCTCTGGTCAACCGTATCTGTACAACCTTTACAGGGAATATCAAAAAAATAGTAATCAATGGGATAACTTTTGGGATGGATGCGTCGAGCAACTTAAGTTAAATATCGAATATAATAATGAAAAACTTCTAAATGTGCCCAAGGAGGGACCCTTACTTATAATTGCCAATCATCCTTTTGGTGTATTGGATGGTCTAGTTATATGCTGGTTATCAAAAAAAATTAGCTCGAGGATATAAAACAAGATAACCACCGAGTATTCCCGCTATTGCACCGCTTGCACCTATCATTATATGATGTTAATAGCCTTAC
>DTSC01000479.1 GCA_012965625.1 Flavobacteriales bacterium
TGTAATCCTACTCCTGATACGATCATGATTACAATGGCTTCAAGTATAGCTGTTCCTGCTCCTGCAGTAGGAAGTGTGCTTGAAATTGATGCAATTGATTTAATTGTCCCACCTCCATGTGCTAGTTTCACCTATTCTGCTAGTGGGTTAGGGGCATCGTTTACAGGTTCTAGTGGCAGTGAAACGACTTATACGGTAGGAGTGTCAGCTGCCAGCTCCATGGATTATAGTTTTTCAGGAGATTTTTCAGGACTCGATCCAAATATGAATGTGAGTGTTGGAGATACCATCGTTTTTAATGTGAGTTCATCTGGCCATCCATTCTGGCTTAAAACCATCCAAGGTTCAGGTACAGGGAATGCGGTTTCAGTCACAAATAATGGTACTACATCAGGAACAATTGTTTGGGTCCCAACAACCGCGGGAACATTTTTCTATAATTGTCAGTTTCATTCTGGGATGACGGGAACTATCAATGTTTCTCCCTCAACCGCAACCTATGCCTGGGATTTTGGAGATGGCAGCGGCACCTCTTCTTCTCAGAGCCCAAACTATATTTATCCTGCCTCCGGCACCTACAATGTTTGCCTTACAGTAACCGATTCTTGTTGTACAGATTCCATCTGTCAAAGTATTACAGTTTTAGATACAACGGTATGTCCACCACCTACTGCAGATTTTAATTCTATTTCAAGTGGACTGGCCATTACCTGTACAGATGCCAGTAATATTACGGGTACTACAACCTATTTTTGGGATTTTGGAGATGGGAGTGGTACATCAACACAGCAAAATACAGGTTATATCTATACAGCATCCGGCACATACAATGTGTGTCTTACTTTAGTGGATTCTTGTGGTACTGATTCGATTTGCCAGAGTGTTACTGTTGTAGATACTTTATGCCCTGACCCTACAGCAGGTTTTACATCTATTGCCAACGGGTTGGCCATTACCTGTACAGATGCCAGTATTATTACGGGTACTGCAACCTATTCTTGGGATTTTGGAGATGGGCTTGGTACATCAACCCAGCAAAACGCAGGTTATATTTATACAACATCTGGCATATATGATGTATGCCTTGCAGTGACTGATACGTGTGGTACGGATACTGTTTGTCAGACTATTACTGTTGTGGACACATTATGTCCACCCCCAATCGCTGGTTTTACATCTTCTGGTAATGGTTTGAGCGTATTGTTTGCCAATTCTATTAGTGTTGATTCCTATACTATTGGGGTAAATGCTTCCAATTCTAATGACTATACTTTTTCGGGGGATGTTTCAGGTCTTGATCCCAGTTTTGATGTAAAAATAGGAGATACGATTGTTTTCAATGTAAATGCGTCGGGCCATCCCTTTTGGCTTAAAACCATCCAAGGTACTGGCCAAGGTAATTCGGTGGCCGTATCCAATAATGGAACTACTTCAGGAACAATCGTCTGGGTTCCTACAACAGCGGGCATATTTTTCTATAATTGCGAGTTTCACTCTGTGATGACCGGTACGATCAATGTTATTGGCTCAACCACAAGCTTTGTTTGGGATTTTGGTGATGGTACTGGTTCCTCTATAGAACAAAGCCCAAGTTATACCTTTGAGGCATCAGGAACTTATAGCGTGTGTTTGACAGTGACTGATTCTTGTGGAACAGATTCCGTTTGTCAGAATGTAATTGTT
>DTSC01000480.1 GCA_012965625.1 Flavobacteriales bacterium
CTTTTGCCATATACATCTCTAACAATTTCATAGAATAGGAGGACCAAACCTAATAGGTGGTGGTCATATTATCTGGAATACAGATTATAACATCTGCTTTCCCAATGTGCTCTTCCTCTAGCTTGCTAATATCGGTTTGCTGAACGCTTGAAACCGTAAACACTTTGACATTTTTTATCGCTTTTTTTATATACCATACAATGCCTTCATAGTTATCAGAATGGTATGCACCATTATAATGGACAAATGCTCCTTTTTTATTGTAGTTTCCCTTAATAAAATAGGCCATGGTTGCATCTTTCGCCGCCTGGGCTTTTGGCAGGTTAGTTCCTCCATGACTTCTGCCCATTTTCAACATTTCACTATAACAGGTTACCGTTGAATCATACTCAAGCGGTAAAGGAGCCATGAATACTTTTGCCTCAGCAGACAACTTTTCCAGTCCTTCAAATCCACTGTTGTAGACGATGGAAGCATACCTTCTGGGAATGTTGGTAGCAATAAACTTTATTCCGCTTGTTTTAGCAAATTCAAGGAGCGGCTTGTAATCTGTTTTGTAATTATCCCATAACCTGCATTCCTCTTCAAATTTTTTGGTGGTCAACAGTCCTGCTAGATATTCGTCGACAATAATCTGGTTATCTGCTTCAAGCATTTCGGCTCCCAGGACCAGATTTTTTCCATGTTTATTGAACAAATCCTTGGTAAGCTCCAGTTGCAGCCAATGTACTATCGGATTGTTGTGAAGTTCTCCAATAAAAACAATGTCTGCCTTTTTTATCTCAGAAACCAGGCTTTGATAGGATGTCACTTTCCCATTTTTATCATATAGGATATAGGCTGGCTTGTCAGGCTTAAGCCCTGAATTCAACATCAGGACTGTAAGTGCAAAAAGAAGTTTTCCTCTCATTTTCAGGATATAACCATTGAAACAAACTTATGAAAATATTTGATATTCAAAGGGATAAATGCTTAGGCTTTTGTAAATTCGCATCCAGATTAAAAAATCGGCATCAGAGATGGCAGAAGAAAAACATAAAGCTGGATTTGTAAACATCATTGGAAACCCAAATGTGGGTAAATCCACATTGATGAATGCCCTGGTTGGAGAGCGGATATCCATCATTACCTCTAAAGCACAAACAACCCGTAATAGGATTATGGGTATTGTGAATGGGGAAAACTTTCAGATAGTGTACTCCGATACTCCTGGGGTTATTGATCCAGGATATAAGCTTCATGAGAAAATGATGAAATTTGTCAACACCGCATTCTCCGATGCTGATGTCTTGTTATTTGTAACAGATATAACAGAAAAAGAAGAAAGTGTTTCTGATATTATTTCCAGGCTTGAAAAAGTACAACAGCCGGTCTTTTTATTGTTGAATAAAATTGATCTGGCCGATCAGAATTCAGTGGAAATACTTGTGGAGTCATGGAGTAAAAGGCTGAAAAATGCAAAGGTGATTCCCATTTCAGCACTGGAAAAGTTCAATACTTCAGCCATTTTTGACCTGATTATCGAAAATTTGCCAGAATGCCCACCGTACTTTCCTAAAGACCAGCTAACAGACAAGCCCGAACGTTTTTTTGTTGCCGAGATCCTAAGAGAAAAAGTTTTTAAATATTATAAAAAAGAAATCCCCTATTCTGTAGCCATTTTAATTGAATCCTTTAAAGAGGAGGAAAAAATAATAAAGATAAGGGCCGAGATAATCGTAGAAAGAGAATCCCAGAAAGGAATAATCATTGGGCATAAGGGAAAAGCCCTAAAAAATGTTGGCTCTTCAGCTCGCAGAGACATGGAGAACTTTTTACAGAAACATGTTTTCCTTGAAACATATGTTAAGGTGGATAAAGATTGGAGGAAAAATGATCGCTCCCTTAAAAATTTTGGCTATAATTCATAAATGAATGAACTTTTTTAATTGTCTTTCTCTTAATACATGAGCAATATTGTTGCCATAGTAGGCAGGCCAAATGTTGGGAAATCAACCTTGTTCAATCGCCTGACAAAAACCCGGCATGCCATTGTTGATAGTACCAGTGGTGTTACGCGAGACCGGCATTACGGAAAGGTGGAATGGAATGGAAAAATCATATCTATTGTTGACACCGGAGGCTACGTAATGGGTTCAGATGATATTTTTGAAGAGGAGATTCGGAAACAGGCTAAGATAGCCATGGAAGAGTCTGACCTGATACTCTTCATGGTAGATGTTACTACCGGGATTACAGGTATGGATAAAGACCTGGCAGATATCCTGCGCCGTTCTAAGAAAAAAGTATTCGTAGTTTCAAATAAAGTAGATACCAATGACAGAATTCCTCAAGCAAGTGAGTTCTATTCATTAGGAATGGGGGAAATTTATTGTATCTCATCCATTAATGGAAAAGGAACGGGAGAGCTGTTAGATGATCTTGTACTCTCCCTAAAGGACGGAAAAGCTCCTGCTAACGATGACTTGCCCAGGTTTGCAGTAGTAGGCAAGCCCAATGTGGGAAAATCCTCCTTTGTCAATGCCCTTATAGGAGAAGACAGGAATATTGTTACAGATATTGCAGGGACAACAAGAGATTCCTTGGATACAAGATTCACTGCTTTCGGCCATGATTTTATCTTAGTAGATACAGCAGGCCTTAGAAAAAAAGGGAAGGTTCAGGAAGATTTAGAATTTTATTCTGTAATGCGTTCTATTAGAGCTATTGAGAACTGTGATGTTTGTATTTTAATAATTGAGGCGGCTGATGGGATGAATGCTCAGGACATGAATATTTTTCATCTTGCTGAGCGAAACAATAAAGGGGTTATTGTATTAGTAAACAAATGGGATCTGATGAAAAAAGAAACCAATTCTACTAAAGAATACATGAAAAAAGTATTGGCTAAAACGGCACCGTTTTCAGATGTCCCCATAGTCTTTACTTCAGCACTTACAAAACAGCGGCTTTTAAAAGGATTGGAAAAGGCAGTAGAGGTATACAATAACAGAATACGAAAAATTGCAACGTCAAAAATCAACAAGTTTTTAGAAAGGGCCATTGCAACAAATCCACCACCAGCAATTAAAGGAAAGTATATTAAGATCAAATATGCAACCCAGCTACCTACACACTCACCTTCCTTTGCTTTTTTCTGCAATCTGCCTCAATATGTAAAAGAACCATACCGCCGCTACGTAGAAAATCGGCTAAGGGAAGAGTTTAACTTTGAGGGAGTGCCCATTAGAATTTTCTTCAGGAAGAAATAGCATTTAAAGCTTGGGCCAAATCCTCTATCAAAAGTTCCGGCTCTTCCAGTCCGATATATATCCTCACCATATTCCATGGCAATTCACTATTTTTATAATTCTGAGATTCCAACAAGGCACAGGTAGGAAAAAGCAACGATTCGTGGCCACCCCATGAACATGCCATCAAAAATAGTTTCAGGCTATCGCAGAACTTCTCTACCCCTTCCATACTACTTGTCTTTATAAGAACAGAGAACATGCCACCACATCCTTTCATTTGTTTCTTTGCTAGCTCCAATTGGGGAAAGCTGCTCGAAAAGGGATAAAAGACTTTTTCAATTTTGTCATGATTTTCCAAAAATGACAAGACTTGCATAGCACTCTGTGAACTTCGTTCAACCCTCAGCTTAAATGTACGCAAACCTCTAATCATCAGCCAGGCTTCCTGTGGACCAATAATTCCACCAATGGTCATATATTCAGATTTAAATATACTTGCCACCTTTTTATTTGAACCACATAAAACACCAGCTACAAGATCGCTGTGTCCGGAAATATATTTACTTGCTGAATGAACTACCATATCAATCCCCATCTTAATCGGCTGCTGAAATAGGGGTGTAGAATAACTATTGTCACAAACCGTGATGATCTTATGTTTCTTTGCCAATTTTGCAACCTCAATCAGATCTTGAAGTTCATAGGTTAGAGAATTAGGGCTTTCCAGAACAAAAAGGCTGGTATTAGGCTTGATTGCTTTTTGAAAATTAGCAATGTCCGTTCCATCAACCATTTCAGTTTCAATCCCATACCGCACCAGATATTCATTTAGTAGCTTGTTAGTCCAACTATAGGGTTTTTGCACACACACCACATGATCCCCTTGGTTTACCGACGACATAATAGCTGCCGCCATGGCAGCACTACCACTTCCAAATATCAAAGAATTTTCGGCACCTTCTAATGCTGCTAATTTTTTCCTTAGAATTTCTACAGTTGGATTAACACCACGGGTATAAAATGGGACCTCAAACTCCTTCTTTAACGATTCCCTAAGTTTTGCAACATTTGGAAAACAGAAATTGCTTGCCTGGAAGATCGGCGGAGATATAGAATTAAAATATGTTTCCCTGTCCTCACCTAAGTGATTAATTATCTCTGAAATCTCCATCATTAATGAATATGCAAAAGGACCTATGCAATCGCAAAGGTCCTTTGTAAATTTTAAGCTTAAATCAAATTATGCTTCTACTTCTTGATTATCAACAGCTCCCACTAAAGAAAAAGCTTCTCTTACTTTATCAACATAATTGAGCTCTTCCCATCCAAAAAGCTGAACACTTTTCATTTCATTTTTTCCGTTATAGTAAACCTCAACTTCCTTAGTTTCCGGCTTTCGGCCCATATGCCCATATGCTGCAGTCTCCTGGAAGATCGGATTTTTTAACCCAAAACGCTCGATAATTGCAGCAGGTTTCATGTCAAATATCTCCCTTACTTTTTCTGCAATCTCACCATCATTTATATCCACCTTGGATTTGCCATAGGTATTTACATACAATCCAACAGGGTCAGCTACACCAATTGCATAAGCAACCTGTACCAATACTTCATCAGAGATTCCAGCAGCAACCAGGTTTTTGGCTATATGCCTGGTTGCATATGCTGCAGACCTGTCTACTTTTGAAGAATCCTTGCCAGAAAATGCGCCACCACCATGGGCCCCCTTTCCACCATAAGTATCAACAATGATCTTTCTTCCAGTCAATCCAGTATCACCATGGGGACCTCCAATTACAAATTTGCCAGTTGGATTAACATGATATATAATATCATCATTAAACAACCTTTGAGTTCTATCTGGAAGTTTTGCTTTAACTCTGGGAATAAGGATGTTGATTATATCACCTTTAATCTTTTCAAGCATCTTAGCTTCCTCATCAAAATCATCATGCTGAGTAGACACTACAATGGTATCAATCCTGATTGGAATATCGTTATCATCATACTCAATGGTAACCTGAGATTTTGAATCAGGACGAAGGTATCTTACTTCATTTTGCTCTCTTCTGATTTCTGCCAGCTCTGTCAGGAGCAAATGAGAAAGAGCCAGCGCTAAGGGCATATAATTATCTGTTTCATTGGTCGCATACCCAAACATCATTCCCTGGTCTCCTGCCCCCTGTTCTTGATGCAATCCCTTACCTACTTCAACTCCTTGACGAATTTCAGATGATTGTTCATGGATTGCCGAAATCACACCACATGAGTCTGCATCAAACATATAATCTGACTTATTATAGCCAATTTTTCTAATTACCTCTCTAGCAATTTGCTGTGCATCGACATAACCAGATGTTTTTACTTCTCCGGATAAAACCGCAAGACCGGTGGTTACCAAAGTTTCACAGGCAACCTTTGAATTTGGGTCACGCTTTAAAAATGCATCTAGCAATGCATCTGAAATTTGATCAGATACTTTATCAGGATGTCCTTCTGATACTGATTCTGATGTAAAATAATATGCCATCTTCTTAATTTAGTTTTTTATTAGGGTTGCAAAGTTAAGAAATCACAAACAACTTTAAAAGCCTAATTACCAGTAAGTTCTTTAAAAATGTCTTCGAGACTTTTTTCTTCTTTACTCATAGTAAGGACAGTAATCTCATTTTCCACAGCCCATTTAAAGATCTGAGGTCTAAAATCTTCATTAATATTTGTTTCTATCTTCCAAGTATTATCGCCCTTACTAAATGCGTTTAAAACCCCATCAATAGACAATAAATCCTCTACCTCAACCTCTCTGTCAAACTCAACTGTTAGCCCCTGGGATTTCTTTAACGAACGTTGCATCTCATCGATCTTTCCATCTGCAACGATTACACCTTTATTTATGATAATTGCTCTATCACAAATAGCTTCAACCTCTTGCATTATGTGAGTTGAAAACATTACGGTTTTCTCCTTCCCAATACTTTTGATAAGATTTCTAACCTCTTCCAACTGCATGGGGTCAAGACCAGATGTGGGTTCATCCAAGATTAATACCTCCGGATCATGGATCAGTGCTTGAGCAAGGCCCACGCGCTGCCTATAACCTTTTGACAAAGCACCAATTTTTTTATTTTGTTCTGGCAGTAAACCTGTCATCTCAACCATTTCAAGCACTCTTTCCTTTGGCTTTGAGACTTTATGAATATTGGCAATAAACCCCAGATATTCCTTAATATACATATCAACATACAAGGGATTATTCTCAGGAAGGTAACCTACTTTTCTTCTGACTTCAACAGAGAGATCAACCACATCTTTATCACAAACGAGAGCAGAACCTGAAGTTTGTGGAATATAACAGGTAAGGATCTTCATCATAGTTGTCTTTCCTGCGCCATTAGGCCCCAGAAAACCAACCACTTCACCTTTAGCAATCTCAAAGGAAATATTATCCAGCACTTTCTGACGTCCATAAAGCTTAGAAACCTCCTGTACAAGAATCGACATAATCAATCACCTTTAAATTTTAGATGATACAAATGTAAAAATATATACATTTGGAATGAACCATAAATCATTAACCCCTATTCCCAGCCATAAAATGAAAGGTATTGTTGTCAAATCTACAGGAAGCTGGTATGAGGTCTTGACTGAAAATGGGCTGCGTATCAATTGCAGGATTAAAGGAAAATTTCGAACAAAAAACATAGAATCAACCAATCCTGTTGCGGTTGGAGACAAAGTGCGGATTGAGCTTGAACAAGATAGGAATGGCTTAATTACTGATATTGAGAAACGAGATAATTACATTATCAGAAAAGCAACAAACCTTTCTAAGCGTATCCATATAATTGCTTCCAATATAGATCAAGCCATATTAATCGCTACATTGAAAAATCCGGTCACCTCCACAATGTTTATTGATAGGTTCCTGGTTAGTGCAGAGTCTTTTCACGTGCCAACTATCATCCTTATAAATAAAATAGATATATACGACAAGAAGACAATTGCAGAACAAAACAAGCTAAGTAACACATATAGTAATGCTGGATATGATGTATATGCAATCTCCGCAGAAACTCGCTATAATCTTGATATTTTTGAGGGAATGTTAAAAGGCAGAACTAGTTTGGTCTCTGGAATTTCAGGAGTTGGCAAATCTACGCTTATCAATGCTATTGATCCAAACCTCAACTTAAAGGTCAGAGAAATCTCTGATCATCATAAAATGGGAAAACACACAACCACGTTCGCTGAAATGTTTGAACTTAAATTTGGTGGGTTCATTATTGACACACCAGGTATAAAAAGCTTTGGTCTAATAGACATGAAAGAGGGTCTTGCCCATCGTTTTCCAGAAATGCGAAAAATAATGGATCAGTGTCAATTCAGCAATTGCCTTCACATAAACGAACCAAATTGTGCAGTAAGAGATGCTGTTAACAATGGAGAAATAGCAACATTTCGCTATAATAACTACCTGGCCATGTTTAATAGCAATGAGGATGATCCATACAGACAGAAAGGCTATTAATAAATTTTATGAGACTAGTTGTTCAAAGGGTAAAGGAAGCATCTGTTATAGTTAAAGGAAAAATTGTTGGGAGCATTGGAGATGGATTGATTGTCTTCCTAGGAATCGAAGACTTGGATACCCATGAGGATATCATATGGCTAAGTAATAAGATTGTTAAAATGCGAATATTTGATGATGAGCAAGGGCTAATGAACTTATCCGTTCAAGATATAAATGGGGAGATTCTTGTAATAAGTCAATTTACACTTCATGCAAGCACAAAAAAGGGAAACAGGCCATCTTTCATTAAGGCAGCTAAACCAGAAATAGCTAAACCTCTTTACAATGGCTTTATTTCACAATTGCAATCAGATTTAGGAAAACAAATCCAATCTGGAAGGTTCGGAGCCATGATGAAGGTAAAACTAACCAATGACGGACCAGTAACGATTATAATAGACTCGCAACACAAGGAATAATCTTGAAATTTGTATCTTTATCGCATGGATTTGGTTTAATCAATTTTGATGGTAAAAAGCCAGGTGCATATTTAAGTTATATTAAATGAATTATATAGCAAAAAATATAATTTCTGTTTTTCTATTCTCTGTTATTACATTTCTATGCATCCAACAGGGTCTCTGTAAAAAAAGCATGATAAACCATGGAACAAAATTGGAATTGAAGATTTATTCTGAAACTTTAGATGGTGTATTATGTCAGGTAAATAGAGAGGGTGCCATTTTGAGTAAAGGGAGCTTGAATGAACAGGGATACTATGTATTTAAAAACCTATCGGCAGATTCTAATTATCTGTTTTTAAATAAGAGTGATAATTATTTGCCTTATGATGAATTGTTGCTTGTTTTCATGAATCAGGATGGGAATGAGGAAGTGGTTCGGGCAAGGAGAACGACTAAATCCTATTTTGTATACGATAAAAATATCGATAGAATTTCAAAAAAATCTGAAAACAAAAATGAAAGTCAAGTTCATACAATGTTTTCAGATAAGCAAAAGAAAAGTTTAGCTAAGAAAATTAAGCCAAAACCATTAGCAAAACTTTTAATTGAAAATAAAAATTGGTATTTAAACCTATCCTATGGTTGTAAATTATCTCTCGATGACAGAAACAATCTGATGGAAAACAAATCAAAAGGAGAATCGCTTAAAGAAGAATTAATTATCCTCGGAGTTTCTCCAAATAAAATTACTGTGACTTATTGTCCACCCTCCAACGTATGTGCAAGTTTAAACAATCTACGAGGAGTAAATATATTAATTACCATACCTAAAACCGAGCAAGAAGAAATTGAAAAATTTCCAGATTTTGACAACAGCAAATTAAATGCAAATGATATATTGTTTAGAATTCAAATCTTAGGATCAAAAGAACCTATCTATTTGGCCCCAGTCAATTTTGCAGGCATTGAAAATGTTGAAGAATATATAGAGGGCCTGAATTATAAGTATCTTGCAGGCAGCACAAACGATTATGATTACGCAAGAGATGTCTTGCTCTCTGAATTTAAACGAAAAGGGTTTGAAGGTGCTTATATCGTAGCTTTTTGTACTGGAATGCAAATCCCTGTTAGTGCTGCTCTTTCCATCCTTAAAACTATCGAGAATTAATTTCCAAAAAGGCCTTTGGACTGAGGTGCCCTCTTTTTAGGATTTAGATTTTTGAGGCCTATTAAAAGGTATTTAAGAGACCTAAACAGCTTGCTCTATGATGCGATTACGGATCGTTTTTTCACCTTTTCAAAAACCTCCTCTACAGAAATAGCCTGCATACACAGGTTATTGGTACATGGTGAAAACCGATGATTAAAAGGATTTACACAGGGGCTGCATGCCAGCCCTTTCCATATTACCTCTACCCTGTCTAATAAAGGCCCGAACAATTCTGGGGTCTCTGGCCCAAACAAAACAATGGCAGGCATTGTTGTCATGGATGCAAAGTGCCCAGGACCACTGTCATTAGTAATTAGTAGGCTTGAAAGGGTATAAAGCACCAGCAGTTCCCTGAGGGTAGTTTCCCCAGCAACTGCTATTACTCTATTGTCATTGAAATCCATTTTCAATTGATTACATGCCAACTGCTCAGAGGGTGCTCCTGTAAGCACCAGGCCTGACTTAGGATATGTTTCCAGGATTTTTCTTCCTAGCTCAACAAAATTTTTGCTATCCCACTTTCTTAGGGGTAACATATCACTAGCATTTGGATTTAGCAGTACCAAAGATGCAGGCTTATTATTTCCAAACTTTTCATTAAGGAGCCTTTGCACTTTATTTAATTCCTCTTCAGATGGACTAAACACAGGTGCTTCCACAATTAGATCCACTACAGGGACCTTAAGCATGGGTTTTTGTTGCATATCGGCCTCTAATGCTTTTATAAGAAGCATATAAGCTTTGGCAGTATGTAGATACGGATTATATTGCACTCTATGTGTTAGCAGGTCACCACGATAGGGTTGTTCACTATTGAAGCGATGCAAGCCTACCCTGTTCCTAGCCCCTGACAGATAGGCAAGGATCGCCGAGGCCCGGGAAAAGAATTCCATATCAATAGTACTGTCTATTCCTTTCATTCTGGACTTTAACAAAAAGGTAATGACATCATAAATAAACAAGAAGATATTCCCTTGTCTAATCTCAAACACATTTTCTTTTGGGATTAATCCTATGATATCCAGGATTGGCCTGTTCTCTTTAAATACACAGAAGTAAACATGCTCTCTGCCTACCAATTCTACAGCCCTTTTTATAGAGCTATAGGCCAATACCGTTGCTCCTTGTTCAATAAGTTTGATAAAGACTATTTTCCTGTTCTGAACCGGTTTACGCTTTATAAACCAACCGGTTAAAAGTCGAATAATTGTAAGGGCAATACAAATGGGTTGACCAAAGATCTGGTCAATGGTTTTAATGGTCTTGGGTTGCAAAATTTCCTTATTACGATTTTTGCAGGATAGCCAATGTGCTGCCTGTATTTACATACCAGGCCATATTCTTAAGGCCTGATAACTTCATAAATTTCTCCAACAAGGAAGCAAAGATAATGAATTCATATCTATGGAGGCGATGGTTGATAAAGCCAAGGTCAGCATATTGACCACATGAAAATGTTTTAACTACTTTCAAGCCGTTTTCTTCTGCAATCCGTCTAATTGTTTTAGGTGAAAAATATGATATGTGTTCTCTAGGCTTAAACTGAAACCAGTATTTTCCAAAAATCTTTCTCTGTAAACTCTCAATATTGGGAGTAACAATGATGATTGATCCATTATCATCCAGGATTTTGAACAAATTCTTAAAGTCATTATTAGGATGTGGCAGATGTTCTATTACATCAAAAATGGTAATAAGTTGTAGTTTCTTATCCGTGGTATATTGTTCCAAAGGTTGATTATTTACCTCAAAACCTCTATCCCTTAAATTCTCGCACATCCCTTTATCAAGTTCAATGGCTTTCACATTCCACTTTCTTTGCACCAATACATCCAGTAATCTTCCGGTAGCACACCCTACGTCCAATGCAACTCCTGATAAAGTTTTCAAGTAGGGTTCTATGACATCCATCCACCTATTAAATGTTTTATCACGCAAATGTGCTGTAATGTCATAATTACCATATCCGAAATCGTCAAACGTGTAGCCCGGCTTTATAAAATAATCTTTTTCATAAATCTTGTAAATGGCTTTGTCTTTCAGTCTAGGATTTACGTATACCATTGTGCAATTATTGCATTTCACAATTGAAAATCCCTTAATCTGGAACACCTTTTTAAAATCATCCTTTAAGCACATCGGACACTGGCATAACTCCATTAAACTCTCATCAATCTTCATCATTTTGAATGTTCTAAATATTAATTGGCCTGTTCAATGGCTCCAACACTCCGATATGCTTTAGCAAGGTTTTCCTTAGCGCTTCTGTTATTTGGATTTAATTCTAGCGCTTTATTATAGTATGCAATTGCGTTGTCCATGTCTCCTAAATTATGATAAACTGCTCCTATATTTGCATATGAATCAACAAATGTCGGATTTACATCAACTGCCTGCAGGAAATATTCAAGAGCTTTGTAATACTTTTTTTTATTAAACCATATTACTCCAAGGTTATTTAATGCCTGTTTATCAGCAGGGTTGATCATAATGGCATTCTCATAGGCAGTTTTTGCTTCTTCCGGTTTCCCCAGTGAATATAGGGCAACTCCCATATTGTACCATGCCGATGAGAACTCCGGATAAATTTCAAGACTTTTTTTAAAACCTACTACGGCTCTTTGTAGCATTCTTGCTCGTTTTTTGGGATTTGATTCAACTCCAGAATTATTGTTTAGCGTAGACGCAAGCGAGTAGTGTGTTCGTGCACTATTCGGACATGCTTCTACGTCTGCCGTAAATAGAGTTAGGTTACTCTTCCAATCTTTATTTCTATCATAGGTTTTGAAAGAATAACTTATCAATAATAGTGCAATAATCCCATAAAATGTTAACTTGTTTTTATTGGCACCTGGATTGAATTTTAACATCCTTTTTAACGCGAGAACTAATACTATACAAAAACCAAATGAAGGAATAAACAAAAATCGCTCGGCAAATGTTGCACCAATCTCTACAAATATGTTAGAAACTATAGAGATCGTAAATACAAAGAACACAATACCGAAGGCGACAATCTCCTTTTTTAGCAATGCTTTTATTGTAATTACTCCCATCGCCACGTAAACCAATAATGAAAAAATTGGTCTAATATCAATCCAGCTCACAATGGGTATTTGGTTATACGAATAATCAAAAGAAAGGGGATGTGGATAAATAAGTAACATCACATATTTCCCCATGATTGTTACAGCAGTTGCCAACCTATCCGAATAGGTAGTAGCCCCCACCAAAGAATTGTTGATGAGATCCATTTCCTCTTGAAAAGCAATATTGTCGAGTAACGAAGATCGCAACAGGAAATATACTCCGGCAACAGCAAAATATGGTGCTGTAGCAATAGCGGTATTTTTTATGTCTTTATTAGAAATTATATAGACCAATACTGGAATTACTCCAATTAGGGTAAAGCCATATTCCTTGGTTAAAAGAGATAAAAAATAAAACAGGAGACTTAAAATGAGTTGTGGTAAACGTTTGCTGTAATTGTATTTTACTAGGAAAATAAGTGTTAAGATGATAAACAAAAAACATAGGATTTCGTCACGACTTTTAATATTTGCTACAACCTCAGTATGTATGGGGTGAGCAATAAACAAAAGACTAATAATAAGGGGTATAATATGCCCTTTATTCCGGAAGATATGATGCATTAAGACAAACACAAGAATGCATGCAAGCCCATAATAAAACAAGTTAAACAAATGTCCAACTTTGGGATCATTACCCCAAAAGTGTTTTTCGATGGCCATAATTACAAGCACTACAGGGCGATATGCTCCTTCATTTTCACCATTGAACCCATGGTAATAGCTCTTCGAAATTATTTTGGGAATACCTTTAAGCCCCTCTTGAACATATTTATTAGCGCGAGTATTAACATCATCATCCAACACATAACCATGGCTTATAGTATTGCTATAAAGGAGAAAGGAAAAAGCGAAAATAAAAATATAGATTAACCGGAGTTGAAGTTTGCTCTCCGATGTTAGATCCACCTTCTTATCTTTGCTTTTATCATTAAATTTATCCTTTGCCATTTAATTTAAATTACAAGATAATTTTACAAGGAATTATTCCACCAATCAAATATCTTTTCCCCTATCATTACATATGTAGATCCTCTCATATGATCATCATAATTCCAATAAAGGTGCCTTCCCTTGTCTTCTTCAATTTGCAATTCAGTTGTGAGGTCATAAAAAGGAATTGACAAATTGGAACAATTGGATTGTAATATCTTTCTATGCAAGTGATACCTTTCGTGGGTGAGATCAAGATTTACAGGACAAGATAAACACTGATGTCTTTCAAATTGATAGTAATAATTAGACAATTGATGACGTGAGGGAAGATAAAATACAATCAGCCTCGAGTTAAGACCTTTAACATATTCGTTAAGCATAGATAGCTTACTTTCTACATTAGTTTGGGTACGAAGAAACCTCTCTTCCTGCAAAACCCAATTGGTGCGAAAAAAGTTGAACTCTCCTTTTCGCATAGCACGGGCTACATCTGGTCTCACTTGTTTTATCAGTGAATCTGCAAAGAATGTCCATGGGTTGTTTTTACTTGGAACCGCAGGATAAAATCGCTTGGTATTAAAGCTCCAGCGTATGGGTAAAGGTTCCTTTCTTATCAGCATATCTATGAGCTCCAAAATTCTTGGTCGCATTAAATTGGAATACTTTGGATTCAATCTTGTTTTTGGAAAATAGGGATTGTTAAAAGGCATGTCGTTATAGCAAAGTACTAAGAAAACATAATCTGGCATAAAAACAGGAGTTACATCGACAATCAAGTGCATAAACTCATTCAGCCCAATTCCCATTATTCCAAAGTTCATCGCTTCCACCTCCAAATCCATGGCCTCTGCCTTATTCTTAAAACCATTGGAAATAACATTTTCGGCATCAGAGGTCATGCCTTCAACAAAACTATCACCAATAAAAAGTATCCGCTGCTTGTTTTTGGATTTTTCTATTTTCCAATTATAGTCTCTGAATCCATAATAATTAAGATCGTGCACAAAATCAGCGGATGTGTCTAATGACGATTTCCAAAGCATTTTTATATTTCTCAAGTAATCGCTTTTGGAAGGATTAATTCCCGGCTGGTAATTGATCCGGTTAAAATTTTCAATTTCAGGAATAGGAAAGCATATCCTGAGGACAATCTCCTGAAAGGCAATTATACCAATAATATACAAAAGTAGATTTAGAGACTTAGGAATTCTCATGCCCTAATATTTATTCTCATAGCATATTTCTTTAATTAGACAAAAATGGACGATAAATATAGGATAAATAAAAAAGGAGAACAAAACCGTTCTCCTTCACTTAAACCATTTTATATCCTTGATGTAATTCCTACTCCGCCAATACAATAATTTTATTGTTCAGCACTTCAACAACCCCACCTTTAATCTCAAAAGATTTCTTTTTATTATCACTCTCAACCAATTCAATTAAACCTTCCTGCAACGTTGAAATCAATGGAGCATGATTCTTTAATACTCCAAAGGAACCCAACATGCCAGGAAAAACAGCTGACTCTATATCTCCAGAATACAAATCCTTCTCTGGAGTAACTATTTCAATTTTCATAATGTTTTTTTCTTGTAAATCCGTCTAATTGGTTTCTACTTCCTCCATCATCTTCTTGCCTTTTTCTATTGCTTCTTCAATCGTTCCTACAAGATTAAAGGCCGCTTCTGGATATTCATCAACTTCTCCATTAAGAATCATATTAAACCCTTTAATGGTCTCCTCTATCGGCACCAATACACCCTTTAACCCTGTAAATGCTTCAGCAACAAAAAATGGTTGAGATAGAAATCTCTGCACCCTTCTGGCTCTGTGAACTGCAAGCTTATCTTCCTCAGACAATTCATCCATACCCAAGATCGCAATAATGTCTTGCAGCTCTTTATAGCGCTGTAATATTTCTTTTACAGCCTGAGCTGTCCTATAATGCTCCTCACCAACTACATCAGGAGACATTATTCTTGAAGTAGAGTCTAATGGATCTACCGCAGGATAAATGCCAAGTTCGGCAATTTTTCTTGATAGTACAGTTGTTGCATCAAGATGGGCAAATGTTGTTGCAGGAGCGGGGTCAGTAAGGTCATCTGCAGGCACATATACTGCTTGAACAGAGGTGATTGAACCCCGTTTTGTGGATGTGATTCTTTCTTGCATGCCACCCATCTCAGTTGCCAACGTTGGCTGATACCCAACAGCTGAAGGCATTCTTCCAAGTAGTGCTGACACTTCTGAGCCAGCTTGAGTAAACCTGAAAATATTATCCATAAAAAACAAAATATCTCTTCCTCCCGTTTCCTCATCACCATCACGAAAATATTCAGCTATGGTCAAACCTGACAATGCAACTCTCGCCCGCGCACCAGGTGGCTCATTCATCTGGCCAAAAACTAAAGTGGCCTGCGAGTCTTTTAGGGCCTTATTATCGATAGCCTTGATATCCCATTCACCTTCCTCCATAGATTTCTGAAAGGCCTCACCATATTTGATTACTCCAGATTCAATCATCTCTCTTAAGAGGTCATTCCCCTCTCTTGTTCTTTCTCCAACACCAGCAAAAACCGACAAGCCTTCATATCCTTTTGCGATGTTATTTATCAATTCCATAATCAGGACAGTTTTTCCTACACCTGCTCCACCGAACAAACCGATCTTTCCGCCTTTTGCATAAGGTTCAATAAGGTCAATGACTTTAATCCCTGTAAAAAGAACATCTGCTTGAGTGGACAGGTCCTCATAAGCCGGTGGCTCTCTATGAATCGGATAACCATCTTTTTTATCCAATGGTCCAATTCCGTCTATAGTATCTCCAATTACATTAAACAATCTTCCTTTAACATCGTCACCAACAGGCATCTTAATTGGAGCTCCTGTTCCTATTACTTCCAATCCTCTTTTTAAGCCATCGGTTGAATCCATTGCAATGGTTCTAACAGTATCCTCTCCAATATGTTGTTGACATTCTAAAACAATAGAAGTGCCATCTTCTTTTTGCACTTCTAAAGCATCCAAAATGTTTGGCAATTCAGATTTAACATCAGAGTCTGACTGAAAAGCCACATCAATTACTGGGCCGATTACTTGGGTTATTTTTCCAGAGTTTTTTGCCATGATTTACAAATAATTCGTTCTGCTATTTTATTTAGTTCCTATTTAATGGACTGCAAAATTAGTATAATTAATTCAGATGCATCAAGTCTTTTTATAAAATAATTTTCTTAGTTTTGAATTAAATATATTGATGCGAATATTCTGATTAAGTGAAGATCTACAACTCCATTGATGATTTTCAAAAGGTATCCTTTCCTGTTCTTACTACCGGCACTTTTGATGGTGTACATTTAGGGCATCGGAAGATTATTTATCGAATAAGAGATATTGCAAGAAGAAACCATGGAGAATCAGTCCTTTTGACTTTCTCTCCACATCCACGCCTGGTGATTTTTCCTGACCAAAATGACCTTAAACTTTTAAACACTATTGATGAAAAAATCAAGCTTATTGAAGACGCAGGAATTGATAATCTCATCATACACCCATTTACAAAAGAATTTTCAAGAATCTCCTCCCTTGAGTTTGTGAGAGATTTATTGGTAAAAAGCCTAGGTGTTAGAAAACTAGTCATTGGATATAATCATCAGTTTGGAAAAAACAGAGAAGGCACTTTAAGCCACCTATTAGAATATGGCCCATTATATGGGTTTGATGTTGAAGAAATACCTGCTAAGGACATTGATGATGTAAATATAAGCTCAACAAAAATTCGAAACGCCATAACAAAGGGGGCCATTAATCTAGCCAAAACCTATTTAGGATATGATTATTTTTTCACAGGCAAAGTTGTAAAAGGAGATGGAATTGGAAAGTCATTGGATTTTCCAACAGCAAATATTAAAATAAACGATGCCTTAAAACTAGTGCCTGGAAATGGAGTATATGTTGTAAAAGCTGTTATTGCCAGTACAATATTTAATGGAATGATGAATATTGGTATCCGTCCTACAATTGAAAGCAGGGAAGATACCAAGAAAAGGAAAATAGAAATACATCTATTTGATTTTAATGAAACTATATATGAAAAAACTTTAGAGGTGCATGTAATATCAAGAATTCGAGATGAAATCAAATTTGATAGTATTTCTGCTTTAAAAGAACAGCTAACAAAAGACAGGATAGAATCAATAAAAATATTGAAAATATGATTGATGGCAAGAAATATTAAAATACTCCTAATTGTTTTCTTGGCCTTTATTGGTTCTCAGAGTTTTTGTCAACTTTTAGATTCAAGTCAATTGTCCATCACCTATGAGTTCCGAACTCTTGAAGAGGCAATGCAAAATCCGGATAGCGTATTTATTCTAACACTAAAAAAGCAGAAGATAGAAAGCTTTCCAGAAGAAATCTTTATGTTTAAAAACATCCAAAAACTAGACTTACGTAAAAACAAAATTCAATTAATCCCAAGAAATATTGAACAACTGCAAAAGCTTGAATATCTAAATATTTCGAAAAACAAACTTGAAACAATTCCACCTGAGATAGGAAAGTTAAAAAATTTGAAAGACCTGATCATTTTTCAAAATGAAATCACCTATCTTCCATCAGAAATTGGAGAAGCAGAAAATTTAGAATTCCTTGACATGTGGGGAAATGAACTAGAAAGCCTGCCAGATGAAATAAGTAAATTAAAAAATCTTGTTATACTGGATCTTCGAGTTATTGAAATAAGCAATGACAAACAAAAGCAGTTCCAACAATTACTGCCAAATACAAAAATCTATTTCTCAAATAGTTGTAACTGCGGCGGATAGCAAAGTCATAGATTTATCGTTTTCTTTTAATTTAATCTTGTTTATTTCATAAACCGTATTATTTTTGTTTAATGCTTTGGGGGTGTCTTTAATTATATTGCATTTATGAAAGACTGAGATTATACCCCTTGAACCTGATACCGGTAATACTGTCGAAGGAAAAAGTCAAATAATCCCCTAGGCCCCCCCAAAGCAATTTCTGAATATTGCAAATAAATCACTGGAGTCTAATGAGTCTTTCTCTTGGAAATTCAAAAGTCTAATCGTTAACCAGATTGAATGATTATTACCTTAAACAATGAAATAAAAGAAATTAACGAGACCATAAAGCTCAATGAATTTGTTGATAGTTTAAAGCTGCCAAGTCAAAAAGGTATTGCTATAGCCATCAATAAAAAAGTAATTATTAAGAAACATTGGCCAATAACTAAGTTTAATGAAAATGATGATGTTTTCTTGATAAAAGCTACTCAGGGAGGATAATAATAAAAATAGAAACCAAGTAAATGAAAAAACAAGCCTTACAAAAATCAACCATCATTACCAGAGGGGTATTCCCTAAATCCAGAAAAGTTTATGTTAATGGAAATGCTAACAACATAAAAGTGGCAATGAGAGAAATTTCATTGGGAGCATCGCCTAATCCTAATGTAGACCAAAAAGATAAATTGAAGAAAAATGAGAACATCACTATTTATGATACCAGTGGCCCCTATACAGATCCATCCATTGAAATAGATGTAAAAAATGGCTTGCCAAAATTAAGGGAGCAATGGATTCTTGACCGTAATGATGTGGAGCTATTAAAAGAGATCTCTTCAGATTATGTGAAAGAGCGTATGTTAAAGCCTGGTCTTGATCATTTGCGTTTTAAACATATTACGCCACCTTTCAGGGCAAAAAACAAAAGCAACGTAACTCAACTGCATTATGCCAGAAAAGGCATTATTACTCCTGAAATGGAATATGTTGCAATTAGAGAGAATCAACGACTTGAAGAAGTCGAAAATGTTGGGATGGCATCCAGGTGAGTCTTTTGGTGCCAATACACCTAAAGGCAAGATTACTCCAGCGTTTGTAAGAGATGAAATTGCAGCAGGTAGAGCAATTATTCCTAATAATATCAATCATCCTGAAAGCGAGCCAATGATAATTGGCAGAAACTTTCTGGTAAAGATCAATGCCAATATTGGCAATTCTGCTATTTCATCCAGCATTGAAGAAGAAGTTGAAAAAGCAGTATGGGCATGTCGCTGGGGTGCAGACACCATTATGGACCTCTCTACCGGTAAAAATATTCATGAAACTAGGGAATGGATCATTAGAAACGCCCCTGTTCCAATTGGAACTGTGCCCATATACCAAGCCTTAGAAAAAGTAAATGGAAAAGCAGAAGACTTAACTTGGGAACTATTTAGAGACACCCTGATAGAACAAGCAGAGCAGGGTGTTGATTATTTTACCATTCATGCAGGTGTACTACTAAGGTATATTCCGCTAACTGCAAATAGGGTTACCGGTATTGTCTCCAGAGGAGGCTCTATTATGGCAAAATGGTGTCTTTCCCATCACAAGGAAAGCTTTCTTTATACCCATTTCGAGGAAATCTGTGAGATTATGAAAGCATACGATGTGGCTTTCTCTCTTGGAGACGGTTTGCGTCCGGGCTCTTTAGCAGATGCCAATGACGAGGCCCAATTTGCAGAGCTGGAAACCCTTGGCGAGCTTACAAAAATCGCATGGGCTCACGACGTACAGGTAATGATCGAAGGACCTGGTCATATTCCAATGCA
>DTSC01000481.1 GCA_012965625.1 Flavobacteriales bacterium
AACATATCCTCTACCCTAAAATCTCCTGCAGCATATTCTATTTCGGTTCTGCGATCATCACCATATTTGTCTCTAATTTCTAACAATCCATCCACAACGATTTTCATTCTTAAACCTTTGTCTGATAAAATTTCTTTCAGCTTTGTAATTAGCTCCATCAATTCCTTATGTTCTTGTTTTAATTTTTCAATCTCAAGGCCTGTTAATTTCTGAAGTCGTAAATCCAAAATCGCTTTGGCCTGGATTTCCGATAAATTAAAAGAACTTATTAAACTTTGTTTGGCATCTTCTGGAGTTCGTGAAGCTCTTATCAATTTGATTACGGCATCAAGATTATCAACAGCAATGATCAACCCTTCAAGGATATGTGCCCTTTTCTCAGCTTGCCTGAGTTCGTATTCGGTTCTTCTTGTTATAACATCATGCCTGTGGTCTACAAAATAGCCAATTAACTGTTTAATATTTAAAAGCTCTGGCTTGCCATTAACAAGGGCAATATTATTAACGCTAAAGCTGGTCTGCAGCTGTGTATGCTTAAATAAGTGGTTAAGTACAACATTGGCTATAGCCCCTTTCTTCAAGTCATAGACAATTCTCATTCCACTCTTATCAGATTCATCTTGGATATTTGATATGCCCTCAATCTTTCGCGAATTGACCAAATCAGCAGTTTTCTTGATCATATCAGCTTTATTAACCAAGTAAGGTATTTCAGAAACAATGATTCTTTCTCTATCTCCACTCATAGGTTCAATATTGTATTGCGCGCGCATCACTATTCGTCCTCTTCCTGTTTCAAATGCCTCTTTTACACCTTCGTATCCATAAATAATTCCACCCGTAGGAAAATCAGGAGCCTTTATATGCTCCATCAACTGAGAGATCTCTATCTCCTGATTATTAATATAGGCAATGGTCCCATCAATTACTTCTGATAAGTTATGGGGTGGCATATTTGTTGCCATCCCAACAGCTATTCCTGAACCTCCATTGACTATCAGATTTGGAAACTTTGCGGGTAGAACTGTCGGCTCCTGAAGCGTATCGTCAAAGTTGAGCTGAAAATCAACTGTGTCCTTGTCTATATCAGCTAACATTTCTTCAGCTATCTTCTGAAATTTTGCTTCAGTATATCGCATGGCTGCAGGAGGGTCCCCATCCACAGAACCAAAATTACCCTGGCCATGAACCAATGGATAACGCAATGACCATGGTTGTGCCATACGTACCATCGTGTCATATACAGATGAATCTCCATGCGGATGAAACTTTCCAAGTACTTCCCCTACAATTCTTGCAGACTTTTTAAACGGCCGATTAGAGTAGACGCCTAATTCTAACATTCCGAACAAGACTCGGCGATGAACGGGCTTAAAGCCGTCCCTAACTTCTGGCAATGCCCTTGAAACAATTACCGACATTGAATAGTCAATGTAGGCTGATTTCATTTCTTCTTCAATATTGATCTCTATAATCTTGTCTTCCATTTAAAATAAACTTATAAATTGATGTTATGCATAACTATACGCTGCTAAAAAAACAGGAATCGAAGATAGTCATTTTATGGGGTATTTAACCGATAAAAACACATATTATTATTAACATTTTTCTGTTAATAAAATATCCTTGAAAAGGTTGCCAAAATCCATCCACATACTATTTTTGAACAGAAGTGTTTCTAAGGTTAAATAAGGGGTATGGAATTTGCATTCATATTCTCAATTACGCAACCAAATTAATTAAACGTTCGTCTAGTTAATAGAACTAAGCGAAATAAATTTTCAATATGGAAGCAAAATTCTCGCCTCGTGTTAAGGATGTAATCACCTATAGTAAAGAAGAAGCCTTACGGTTAGGGCATGACTATGTTGGCACTGAGCATCTGTTATTGGGAATTATCCGTGAAGGAGAAGGTATCGCAATCGGTATATTAAAAACACTTAGCATAGATATTACCAAGCTACGAAGAATGGTAGAACATGTTATAAAGAAGAACAAATCTGCTTCTTCTATTAGTTCAGATTCAATTGAATTGGTAAAACAGGCTGAACGTGCTTTAAAAATCACTTATCTTGAAGCTAAATTATTTAAAAGCAAAAAAATTGGGACTGAACACTTATTACTTGCTATTTTAAAAGATGATGATAATGTGGTCACCCAAGTATTAGGCCAGCTGGGAGTAGATTATGATTCCGTTAAGGAAGAGCTCGAGTTCTTAATAACACTACCATCATCAGAATTCCCAGGCAGCCCTACTGATGAACCTGATGATGAAGATGATGATGACAACTTTAGGAAATCTGGAAGTGGGGAATCTAAGCGTTTAGGTGAGTCAAAGACCAAGACACCAGTCTTGGACAATTTCGGCAGGGATATTACAAAACTAGCAGAAGAAGAAAAGCTTGATCCAATTGTAGGTCGTGAGAAAGAAATACAAAGAGTCTCACAAATTCTTAGCCGGAGAAAGAAAAACAATCCAATATTAATAGGCGAACCTGGTGTGGGTAAGTCGGCAATCGCAGAAGGGCTAGCTTTAAGGATTGTTCAAAGGAAAGTATCTCGGGTCTTATTTGACAAGAGAGTGGTCACGCTTGACCTGGCTGCGCTTGTAGCAGGAACAAAATATAGAGGCCAATTTGAAGAGCGAATGAAAGCTGTAATGAATGAGCTTCAAAAGTCTCGTGATGTTATCTTGTTTATAGATGAAATCCATACAATTATAGGTGCTGGAGGTGCAAGTGGTTCTTTGGATGCGTCAAACATGTTTAAGCCAGCTTTAGCCCGTGGAGAGATTCAGTGTATAGGAGCTACTACACTTGATGAATACAGGCAATATGTTGAAAAAGATGGTGCATTGGAGAGAAGGTTTCAGAAAGTGTTGATTGAGCCTACAACACCAGATGAAACCATTGAGATCTTGAATAATATAAAGGAACGATATGAAGATCATCACAAAGTCAAATATACTGATGATGCTATCAATGCTTGCGTTCAGCTTACATCCAGATATATCACGGACCGTTTCCTTCCGGATAAAGCTATTGATGCGTTAGACGAATCAGGCTCAAGGGTTCATATCGTCAACATCAATGTGCCTAAGAGTATAACAGAAATTGAGAAGAAAATTGATGAGATAAAAATAGAAAAAAACAAGGTAGTTAAGAGCCAGAAATATGAAGAAGCGGCAAAGCTCCGAGATTCTGAAAGACAATTATTGGATGACCTTGATGAGGCAAATTCTCAATGGGAAGAAGAAACTAAGAACAGGCGTGAAGTAGTAAATGAAGAAAGTGTTTCTGAAGTAGTAGCGATGATGTCTGGTATTCCAGTACAAAGGATTGCTCAGTCTGAAATGAGCAGATTGGCTAAAATGAAGGATGAAATTAAAGAGAAGATTATAGGACAGGATGAAGCTATCAGCAAAATTGTCAAAGCGATTCAACGTAACAGAGCAGGTTTAAAGGATCCCAATCAACCCATTGGATCCTTTATCTTTCTGGGACCTACAGGTGTTGGAAAAACACAATTAGCAAAAATTCTTTCAAAGACATTGTTTGATAGCGAAGACCACTTGATTCGAATCGACATGAGCGAATATATGGAAAAGTTTGCTATTTCCAGATTAGTTGGAGCTCCTCCAGGTTATGTGGGTTACGAAGAGGGCGGCCAGCTGACTGAAAAGGTTAGAAGGAAACCATATTCAGTTATTTTATTAGACGAAATTGAGAAAGCACACCCTGATGTATTTAATATATTGCTTCAGGCATTAGATGATGGCTTGATGACAGATAGCCTAGGCAGAAAAATAGATTTTAAAAACACAATTATCATTATGACATCTAATATTGGGTCACGGCAACTCAGTGACTTTGGCCAAGGGGTTGGGTTCAGTACAAAAGGGAAGAAAGACAGTTCAGATACTTATAGTAAAAGTGTAATAACCAATGCGCTAAAAAAAGTCTTTGCTCCAGAATTCCTTAATCGGGTTGATGATGTTATTATATTTAATTCACTTAATCGAGATCATATTCATCAAATAATTGATATTGAGTTGCAAAAACTATATGGGCGCATATCAAAATTAGGGTACACAGTTGAATTGGATAAATCTGCCAAAGATTTTATTGTGGATATTGGATATGATGATAAATTTGGTGCAAGACCATTAAAAAGAGCCATACAAAAATATATTGAAGACCTGCTTGCTGAAGAAATAATTAAGTCAAATATTTCTGAAGGAGATACAATAACTATTACAGTAAATAATGAAAAAACATCGCTGGCAATGAAGGTTGGCAATTTAAAAAGCAAGGATCTGATAAAGAAGAAGAAAAAGCCAGAGAAGAAGTCGAAGACGAAATTAAGAAAGGACGGTAAAGGATCTGATAAATCTTAAAATTATTAAATTTTTTCAACACCTCCATTGATTACCTACCTGTAATTCACATACACCATTTTGCAAAAAGCTTTTCTTTCCGACAAGGTCGGTGATATCTTAAACAATTCGCTTGCCCAAGGAGGGTCATTGTTAGATGATTTTCGATAGATACTTGAGATATCTAAAGTTATGCCCTCATTGGGGCGTGGAGGAATATCTAAAACGCTATTCACAGTATACATCTCTTTGTCCCATATTTTGAGATATTGTTTATAGGTAGCAATCCTGGCCTTTTTATCATTTGTTATCTCAAAGAGGTCAAATTCTGGCAACCTCTCTTCAAAGAAAGTTTCTAAACTTAATGCAGAAATTGGCACAGCATAAGCATGGATTCTTAGTACAGGAAAATCTTCCAGGTTTCCTCTATCTTTTATTACCTGGATTATATTATTTGTTTCATCTGGAAGGAATATTGCTCCTGATGGCAGTGGTAACATCTGAAGGTCTTTTAATAATTTATAGATCGGCAAGTTGCCATCATCTAAAAATTTCGTAAAAATCCTTGCATCTTCAAAACTTCTCTTCGATGCAAGATATATGGCCAGTGTTTCCCTATATTTGATATTATACTTGTCAATTGCAATTGCTTTCTTTATATATTTAATAGATTCATCATAATTGCCAAAAATAAAATCAACCTGTTCTCCACTTGTAACATCTTCTTTCACCCCAAATAGCCTGCCTTTCCAAAAGTTTGCCTCAGCATTATCAGGATCCAAACTCAATGCCTTATCAACATATTCATGTAGCTCATCGCTTACAGCGCCCTCTTTTATTCCAAGTTGAGTAGAAAGAACCAACGCAACAACATTATCTGGATTAAACTTCAAATAGGTATTTAATTGACCTTTGATGATTTTCTTTTGATTCTCATTTACAAAATCATATTTCTTAATCATTCCTGCCAATTGATTGATATTCCAGGGCTGGGCTTTATAAGGATCTAAACCCTCCAGTTGATCATACAAAGTATTTTTCCAGCCTTTACCATTTGGATTATATCTCACTAATCCTCCACCATAAGATGCAAGCCATATTATGCCTTGTTTATCAATTTTAATACCTCGTACTTCATTATTAGGTAATCCAGAATTAAATGTATTATATACAGTCCATGCATTGGTGTCACTTTTAGCAAGATTATGATCAAATCTAACCAAGCCACTATTGACAGTTCCAATCCATGCAACACCATCCTTATCAATGGCTAATGAATAAATCTTGTTATCAGGTAGCCCGGAATCATCTTTTTTGTATACCTCCCAAGTGTTATCAACTTTAAGAATTGCCAACCCTCCTTCAGTGCCTATCCATACATTATCATGCTTATCAAAAACTATGGGATATACCGAATTACTAGGAAGCTTGGAGTTGAAATTCGCATAAATCTCCCAAGTAGCGTCCCCATTAAACTTAGCTAATCCTCCAAATAAAGTGCCTATCCATTTGTTTCCATGTCTATCAATTGCAATTGAGCGGATTAAATCATCAATTAACGGTGAATTAGTAGACTTATATATTTTCCAGTCTTTCCCATCGAATCTTGCAACCCCATCACCATAGGTGCCAATCCAAACGTTATATTCATCTTGCTTGTGATTATTAGAGGATATGCTTCTATCTATTGCAAGAGGATATATATCATCATTCGGCAGGCCCGAGTTCTCGCTATTGAAAGTCTTCCATGTAGAATCTCCGTCAAACATACACACCCCATTACCAGTTCCAAACCAGATATTTCCATTTAAGTCAATGGCTATCGAATCGACATGATTATTTGTTATTCCTGAGGTAGATTCATTATAAACATGCCAATTTTTCTTATCAAACATAACCCCTCCATCTCCAGCTGTACCCAACCAAATATTTTCATCCCTATCCATGGTTATTGATTTGAGCTTATTCTCAGGAAGGTCAGAGTTGGAGCTATTAAAAACTTCCCACATCAAACTTTGTGACAAAGCTGAAGTATGTACAATAAAAGAAACGAATAAAAGCAGAACCCCTTTTCTAAACATGTCCGATTTTAATGCAATATGAATGCCAGTAATAATTTGACCTAAAATTAGGAAGAAAAAGGTAAGAAGAAAAGCATGGTGTAATTTCTTTATTGAATAATTGAAACTTTCCCGACATATTCATGCTCTAAACCATTTATGTCATAGGTTCTTATAAGCCATACATACGTATCAATCTGAGCTTCCTTTTTTCCATCATTTGCTTTACCATCCCAAGGCTCATTAATGTCATCTGATTTAAAAATCATATCTCCCCACCTGTCAAATATATAGAAGTCGAAATTGTTTTCATCTATTCCTATACCCTTTGGAAAAAAGGTCTCATTAATTCCATCTCCATTTGGTGTAAAGGCGGTAGGTGCAAAAAGAACAAAATCACCTCTGATAATAACTTCTTTCATAATTGAATCCTGACATCCATATGCGTCAGAGGTTACAAGCCACACATCATACACTCCTGGTTCAATATCAGAGTATGGATGTTCTGGATTTTGTTCACTTTCTTCCGGAGATCCATCACCAAAATTCCATTCATAATCAATTGCTCCAATTGAAAGATTATTAAAGTTAATGGTTGAATTGAAGATAGTAGTAATAAACGGATGAGCAGAAAAATTAGCAATCAATGGAGAAACTGCTAAGGCAGTTACAGAATCAGTCATCATTAATTCACAACCTGTTGAGTCAAGTATCCTCGCCATGTAAATGCCACTACATAAGCCAGTTGCTGTAGAAGTTGTTTGGCTATTTGGATCATTCCAAAGGTAGGAATATGGTGGCCATCCTCCCATTTGGTTTATTATTGCTATTTGGCCGTCACAGTCATATGCACAGTGAATTCTTGTAGTATCTGTTGTAGCCAAGAGCTTTGAAGGAGAAATAATCCTAATCGAATCTTTTGTTGAGCACCCTTGCTTGTCGGTAACCACAATGTAATATAACCTGCCGGCCGCAGTGTCTCCGCATAAGCCTGTTGCTGTAGCAGAAGTTTGCAGCAAAGCATCATCCCACAGATATGAATAAGGGGCAGTACCACCAGAACCAGAAACAGTTCCTTCTCCATTGCAATCTCCATTACATCTTATATGTATTGCAGAATCAACTGCTGATAACAGCAAAGATGGCTGAGTAATGATAATTGTCTCATTAGCAATACAGCCTGCTGCATCTGTTAAAGTCATGGTATAAGATCCAATACAAAGATTAGTTACGGTCAAGGTAGTTTGGGCTGCAGGATCATCCCAAATATAGGTATAGGGAGGTGTGCCTTCAGAAGGAGCCAAGGTAGCTTCCCCATCACACAAACCATAACAAGATACATAAGTGATTCCTGTTTGAACCAATCCCAGTGGTGAGGTTTCTGACACTTCTGCACTATCTACAAGTACACAGCCTAAAGCGTCTGTAATTGAAACATGATACCAGCCAACACATAAATTATTAGCAGTTGCAATGGTTTGCGTGCTCGGATCGTCCCAAATATAAGAGAACGGAGGTTCACCTCCCACAGGACTAGCAGTTACACTTCCATCACAAAGTCCCTGGCAGGTTGCATCAACAATAGACATTACACTAGTTGGGGTAAAGACAGTAGTTGTATCCGTAATGATGCAACCATTACCATCAGTAACACTAACTGAATAAGTTCCCCCACACAAACCAGTTGCAATTGAGTCTGTCTGCGCCATCGGATCATTCCACAAATAAGTATATGGGCTCGTTCCCCCTGAAGGAATTACTGTTGCTGAACCATCACATACTCCAAAACAAGTTGCAGAGGTTTGAATGACCAAGGCAGTTGGGCCCGATATAGCAACAGAAGAAGTATCTACACAACCATTGCCATCAATAACCTGGACATTGTAATTCCCCATGCATAAAGAAGTTGCCGCCGAATCTGTTTGGGCACTAACATCATCCCATAAATATGTAAATGGGTACTGGCCTCCTGAGGGTGTAACAACAGCAGATCCATCACATACATTAGCACAAGATGCAGCAGCACTATCAGTTATGGAAGTAATTAATGGATATGGGATTAATATCGTATCGTACATTATGCAGTTTGTAGCATCAAAAACCTGAATGGAATAGGTGCCGGGGCACAGTCCTGTTGCATTAGAATCTGTCTGAGCTCCTGGGTCATCCCACAAATAGGTATACGGTTCCGTACCCCCAACAGGTGTTACTGTCACCGAACCATTGCATGTTGAATCCGTACATACTGTTCCGGAAACCACTGTATATGGCGCATATACCTGAACAGAATCAGTAACCACACAACCATTTGAATCACTTACTGTTGAAATATAAACTCCCATACATAATCCTGTTGCTATAGCGGTTGTTTGTGCTAAAGGATCACTCCATAAATAGGTATAGGGTGCGAACCCACCTACTGGAACAACATAAGCAATTCCATCACATGCACCCTGGCAACTTACATTAGTTACAGTATTAAAAACAGATGGCTCAGAGATATATACAGAATCTGTTATAGTACAACCATTCATATCAGTTATGGTTACATAAAGTGTATCAGCACATAACCCAGTAGCGGTTGGTGTTGTTTGGGCCAGTAAATCACTCCATAGATATGTATAAGGTGATGTTCCGCCAACAGATGCCACTGTAGCCTCACCATCACATATCCCATTACAGCTTGCAGAAGAAATGTTCATTATTGCCGATGTAATCACAGCACCATCCAAAATTGTATCTTTATAGACCGAGAAACAGCCAGCATTATCAGTAACAGTTACGGAGTATTCTCCTGCGCACAATCCAGTGGCAGTTGCTGTGATCTGCGTATCAACATCATTCCAAACATAAGTATATGGAGAAATTCCCGAAGTTGGGATTATGGTAATGGCTCCATCACAAATACCACTACAACTAGAATTAATTGTTGATGAACCCATTTGCAAAAAACTTGGGGTTACCATGATTGTATCTTTAAGAATACATGAACCATTATCCACTGAAACGATATATTGTGTTTGCACTGAAGGTGAGACCAGAGGATTTGAAATCGTGGTATCTGAAATATTAAAATTAGGTGACCATGTAAAGACAGGAGTTATGGTATTCGCACAGACTTTAAACCTGGTATTAGGCCTGTTTGAACTTGAAGTTTGTGCACTTGTATATGGACAAACCAGAATGGCGTCATCACGATAATATAGAACTGATGTGTAGCCAGTAATGGTAAACGGTGAAGAGCTGTTGTTTGTCCATGAAGGATCAGAGCGATTATCATAGCAAAGTTCAATTACAATGTTTGAGCTACCATCCCAATCGTATGGAATATCTAAAACATGATTATTAAAACCAACTCCGATGTTGTAGTTTTTTGGAGAATATACCGTTGTTAATCCTGTTATCCATGTGGTTAAGCTAGAAGCTGACGTACACCCCATTTTAATCTCATAAGACTTATATAGAGTTGTTCCATTAATAGAAGTGACAAAAAACCCAATATCAGTAATTGACCCTGGCGTTACTCCTGCTGTTGTAAGGTCAGCTGCAGTATAAAGAATTTGGTGTTTTGAATTTTTGTACCAATTCCCATATGGCGCAGGATAGACTGTAGAAGAATTAACACTCGTACCAGCACCAATATCATAGTCTACTGGAATACCATTACAAGCACCGGAAGAAGGTGCACAGGCATTGGGCACCACTAGTCCGGCTGGGCCATCATATAATGCCATAAGCTGCACCGTATCTCCCAAGCACATTGAAGTATCAGGGCCAGCATATGCGCGACTCACATCAACTGAAACTGATTGCGTACTTTGACAAGCCCCATCAGTGATAATAAGGGTATAAGTAGTTGAAGAATCAGGAGTTATGCTGATATCCTCTGTTGTTCCAACAATATTGCTATCAGAATCTAGCCATGTAAGGGTATATGGTGGAGGCACCAAAGGAGTGAACTTCATGCATTCGTTGGAGGCAGACCAATTAGAGCTATTTCTACCCATTACAGCAAAGGCCATTGTACCATTACTGTTTTCAATGCCCATAGTATGGGCTCCACCATCTGAAGGCATATTTAATGTATGGATCTCAATAACATTTGTGCTTTCATACAATAATATCTGTGCGGTGATTAAATTACCCCCACCATAGTGTGGGATATCAATAAAATTGACCACCAAGATCCTGTTAGGAGAAGCACCAGTGGTAAAATACTCTACAGTCCCTAGTTGGGGACTAAGATCTTCCCAGGCATAAGCAATGAGGTTATTGGGCATCCCTGCATTTGGTATTACCTGTCCACTGCAGCATCCATTCGATCCAGAGCTGAAGGATATGAATCCATTTGATGAAATGTAAAACATATCATAATAACTACAGAAAAAGTAAAAATCAAAGCCAATGCTGAGATTGGGAGACATTGCATCATCTCCAAGACTAACCGAAGTGCCGCTTCCAGATATTGGTGCATACGGAGATTGGTTTACAATATAAGCGTTGCAATCACCAGCATCAACATTTGCATGAGCCATAGTAGAACTTCCATGACACAGAAGTTTATCATCAGTAGTAGGTGCAATAACCAGGGGTGTTGGGGCAACTGTAACCATCTGTGTGGCAGTCTTTGTACAGCCACTGCTTGATGTAACTGCAACTTCATATGTAGTTGTAGAGGTTGGGCTTGCCAATGGATTTTGTACTGTATCATAATCCAATGTAGCACTTGGAGTCCATTGATAAGTATAATTATCAGGGGGGCCCGCATTTGCAGAAAGTTGAGCACTTCCATTATTACACAGAATAATATCTGCATTCGTCGATAAATTAAATGGTGTAACAACATATACAGTAATATCATCCTGATTACCACAAGTACCAGTCAGATCACTAATAACAGTATAGGTTGTTGTTGTTAATGGCCAAGCCATTGGGTTGGCTATTGTGTCATTACTTAAGTCAGTTGAAGGTGTCCACAGGAATTGATTTCCACCTGTTACATCTAGCTGTGCAGTATCTCCAAGGCACAGGTAATAATCAGCGCCTGCAAAAGTGCCATTAATCACATGAATTTCAAAGGAATAGGTCTGCGTTCCCAATACTGGACATCCATCATCCTGAATGGTAACGGTATAGGTGTTAAACCCAAGATCAGTAATACTTGGGGTCCAATTAAGTGTGCCAGTAACTGGATTAATACCAGATGTAGTAAGAGTGGCACCTGCCAATGCCAGTGAAACATTTGAAGTCATTGTAATTATATCTCCATTATTTGGATCAGATGCAATCACATCATAGCTCAGGTTTGCTCCCACACAAACCTCTACAGCATTGGTGTCTAATAATGTGCCATTGTTCAAGTTAATAATTCCAGGTGGATTAAGCTGGGGTTGCAGATTACCACAATTAAGCACAATAATCTGAATATCCCTCATTGTGGTTCCGATCAATACACCATTTCTATACTCTTCAACCAGAACAGTAACGACACAAACCTGAATTCCATTAGGCACAATATTCATTTGTCCGGTGCTAGTATTAAAACTCACAGCCCCTGATTGAGTAAATATGGGATAGTTTATGCTATAACCTGCTTGATACCCTATTAATACTCCATTTGTGGTAAGGGGATTAACCAGCGTATACACCAAAGAATCGCCGTCAAGGTCAATTGCACCATGATTATAGGAGTATGGCTGTCCATTACAGATGTATGGTACCGGCAATGTGGTAAAAATAGGTGATGAATTGCAATCCGGACCTGAATTATCCAAGGTTGCCTCAATATATATATTTTGGCCTGCAGGGTTTATAAGATTAGTGATCAAAGGATTTCGACAGCAGTGTGACCATGAAAATGTCCAATCAGGACAGGGTGGCAATGATATAGTATCAGTATAAATATATTGTTCAGCACCAGGTTGAGAGCCGCCTTGGCAAGTACTTAGGGCTGTTGGGCATAAAGCAGAAATCTCTTGGGAACTTATCAGTGGTAAGGATAGTGTCAAATTTTGGTTACAAGAAGGAGAAACCAAGCTTATGTTTGCAACATTGGGAGCAGAGATCCCAGAGCAATCCCTATAAAAAGAAATAGTAAATACATATTGCCCACCACCCAGGCAGATATAAGTTAAATCAACACCCATTGAGTGTGAGGCATTCACTTTGTCTAAAGCGCAAAAGTTAAGACAAGCAGCACAAAATAATATGTAGAGTAGTCGTTTTGACATTTTGTTTCAATTATTATGACAAAATCCTATCTTTTCTCCCTCCTTTTTCATGTATTTAAGTTATAAAAATTTCTTTACAGGCACAAGGTACAAAATAAAAGCAAACTTTATTCGCATAAAACCAAATAATTCGTATAATTTGGTGGCATAAACAACTATTTTGTATTGATTACCTGTCTTTCGCTTGAAAGATATACTATTGATATATTTCAGACGTATTATCATCTCTAAAAGTTGCCTTAAGCATCAGCAACATTCAAGAGCGTGATAAATTTCAGGTCTGTATCAGTAAAATCAAGTATGCTATATCTTGCTTCTATTAAAAACCTTATTAAAGGCAAAGATTTAAATATTTTACACAAAAAATACACCCTAATCATGTAGTTATATAAAACTATATGATTGTGCTTATGGTGAATACAATAAGATTATTCCGGAACAACCTTTTCAGCCATAATCTGTTCAATTTCTGTTGGATTTTTAGGAACGCAATCAGATAATACTTCATGTCCGGATTTGGTAATTAGTATATCATCTTCTATCCTGACACCAATATTCCACCATTTTGGATCACAATCCGAACCTTCTGGAATATAGATACCAGGTTCAACGGTAAGGACATTTCCTTCAGAAAGCACACCGTAAAGGCCAACATCATGAACATCGAGGCCAAGATAATGAGATGTTCCATGCATGAAATACTTTCTGTAATCCTGTCTATTTTTAGTTATTCCATATTGATAGAGCCTTTTCATAATAATTTTTATCGCTTCCTGATTTGGCTCCCAAAATTTGTTTCCAGGAACACATGCCTTTATGCCATAATTCTGTGCCTCTAAAACGATATTATAAATTATCCTTTGTTCTTCAGAAAATTTTCCAGACACAGGCATTGTCCTCGTAATGTCTGCTGAATACCCATGATATTCAGCGCCAACATCGACAACAAGCAGATCCTTTTCAGTTAAGGATTTCCTATTAGAAGTATAATGAAGGACACAGGCATTTTCTCCACCACCAATGATAGATGGAAAACCTGGATATTCAGCTCCTTCAGTTTTAAATACAAATTCTACAATTGCCTCAGCTTGATATTCAGTCATCCCAGGTTTTAGAGACCTAAGCAAATTTGCTTGGGCTTTACATGTAATTTCAATAGCTTTCTTCAGTAATCTAATCTCTTCATCCTCCTTTACTTGCCTTAAACTAGCCATCATTTCCTTAAGCATAACCAGATCAATATTCCTTTTTGTTGAATCCAGTTTTTCTGAGAAATGTTTTTTCAGGCTATATAGATCACCTCTTGCTTTCTTGTCATCCTTAATATCTGCATTATCATCCAGAAAATAAAAAACCTTGTCATATTTTGACAGGTCAACAGCAAAATCAGCAAAGTCCTCATTATTATATGCATATTCAAACCCCAATTTATTTTTAACACCTTCTAATCCTAACCTCCTACCATGCCAAAGCTCCATAGACAAGTCTCGTGGTTGAACAAATATTAGTTCATTAAAACGATCCTCGCCAATTATTTGAAATTCCTTGAAAACAAAAAGGATTGCGTTAGGTTCATTATAGCCCGTTAAATAGTAAAAGTTTGGATCTTGATGAAATTCATAATCTACATCATTAGACCTGTTTTTAACAGAGCTTGAAAAAAAAGTGGCCATCGAATTCTCTGGCAATATAGTACGCAAGGCCTCTCTCCTACCCTTATAGAAGTTTGCCGGCAAAAGATCTTTGTCATACAAATTGGTGAGTACTGTATCTTTATTACCTTGAGAAGTGTCCTGCTGAGCAATACAAGGGCTATGATGTGCTATAATTGCTAAAAAGACGATCATTAAATTTAATTTCACAATATCCAATTTAATAAAATTACGTTTACAAAGCTTGAAAAGAAGAATATGGCAATACTACAAAAGCAATGCCTAATGGTAAATCTTTTTATTTAACCATCCTTCACTTAAATGGGGTTATAAGCAATAATTACGTTCCCATAGAGAATAGTTTACGCAATTATACAGGGTAATTAACATAATTACTCGAAAAGAGTCTTGAAGTTATAAACGGAAAAGTGTTAATAATTACTTTTTCAAATAGCCTTTCTCTCGTGCTTCCTTTATGCACGCATAGATACCTTTTTTATCTATATTCCTCAAGGCAGCTGAAGATACTTTTAAGGTAACCCATGTATCCTCCTCAGGGATGTAAAATTTCTTTACATGTAGGTTAGGATAAAATCTTCGTTTAGTCTTTTTGTTCGAATGTGAAACATTGTTGCCGAACATTACTTTTTTACCAGTTATCTCGCAAATTCGTGACATCTTAATCCTAATTTAAATTTTCAGATTGCAAAGGTCGTATTTATTAATTAAATAATCAAGATTTTTTTAAATGGGCTTTTAAGCTACCAGCATCTTTCGCAATAGGTTAAGGGCTGTTAATGCTGTTGCCCTAATGATATATTGTCTGTTGTCCCCAAAATGGAACTTTTTTACAAGCACGTCAGATTTTGAAGCCACTCCAATCCACACAGTGCCAACTGGTTTTTCCTTACTGCCTCCATCCGGCCCAGCAATTCCAGAACATGAAATTGCATAATCCGTATTGAATTTCTCCAGAATCCCTAACGCCATCTCCTTAACAACTTCTTTGCTTACAGCTCCCTTTTCTTGCATAAGCCTTTTATCCACTCCTAAAATATTCTGTTTGATTAGATCAGAGTAGGCGATAACAGAACCGGAAAAGTATGCAGAACTTCCTGGAACAGATGTGATTAAGTGTGCAATATAGCCTCCTGTACAAGATTCAGCAGTTGCTAAAATAACACGGTTCTTTTTTAATAATCCACCAACTATTTGCTCCAGCGTATCATTATCATATCCAAAGATATAGCTGGGAATTAACTTATTTAGTTCCTTTATTTTTCTATTAATTTGTTTTAATATTTTGGGCTCATGATTTCCAGATGCTGATAGCCTAAGCCTCACAATTCCAGCTGATGGAAGATAAGCAAGCTTAATATTGTCCTTTGAAAGAGAAGACTCCCAGTCTTGAATTTTTCTTGCCAAAAATGATTCCCCCATACCTTGGGTTAGTATCGTTTTGTGCACAATTGCAGAAACATTGGCTCTTTTACATAAATTAGGTATGATGTGCTGGCTCATCATTTCTTTCATCTCATAAGGCACACCAGGAACAGAAATCACAATTTTATTATCATTATCAAACCACATTCCCGGGGCAGTACCTTTTGTGTTTCTAATAACTTTACAATTTGCTGGAACATTTGCCTGCTGTATGTTTGTTTCAATCATTTCAGAACCAAACGCTTTGAATAGCCTCTCAATATCTAGCAAAACCTCCTTATTTGGGATCAATTCAGTCCTGAAATATTCACAAAGTGTCTCTTTCGTAATATCATCACTAGTTGGCCCCAAACCACCTGACATTAAGACCACATCAGCTCTTCCCTGGGCTTCACTTAGGGCCTTTATAATTTGCTGTTTGTCATCTGCTATTGATACAATCTGGTTCACTAAGAACCCAGAATTATTTAATTTTTTGGCCATCCAAGCTGAATTCGTATCAAGTATCTGCCCAATAAGGATCTCGTCCCCAATAGTAATTATCTCAATCTTCATTATTATTTTATAAAACTATTTAGTTTGGGAGCAATATAGAAGGGTCGCTTGTCCTTCAGGCAACCAACACAATTAAAGGAAGTATTTTATTCTTATCCCTATCTTCTTGTATGTCGTTATCCTGATATTATACATACCCAATTAAGAAAGGCTATTGCCTTACTTATTTATAGAAGAAATAATACAAAGGACTTTTATGTACTTAAAGGTGAACCCCTGACAAGACTTTAGGAGCAGGAACCACACTCATCACAGGAATTTCTGATCCATTAATAATGGCCTGTGCAGAAGAACCAATAAACATCTCCGAAATATTTGTCTCTTGCTGCGTCATAATCACAATCATGCCTGCTCCAACGCTCTCTGCATGACCAATTATAGTCTCAGCCAGTGTTTTTCCCTTAGCTTTCCCAAGCATTTTAGTTGTGCACTCAATACCTTTTTGAAGTAAAAAATCTCTAACCTGTATCTCTTGCCGTTTAATCTTATTCTTTATAGTCTTCTCAGTTGATGTAGATACAGACACAACCTTTATAGGAACATTTCCATATAGTTTTGACAGCCATACTGCCTTTGCTACTTTTTCCCGTGTTTCTTTTGTCAGATCAAGTGGTAAAAGAATAGAACTTAATCCATCTTGGAATTTAGTCCCTTTTATTGAGATAACAGGGATTTTAGATTCTCTAATAACTCTTAAAGTGTTTGATCCAATAAATTTCATAATTCCCATCGAACCTGAAGTACCCATTAAAACCAAAGTAGCACCAAGCATTTCAGCTACCTCATTAATTTTTTCATAGATTTTCCCATGAGCTATCATGTAGTTTATCTTAACTCCTGATTTAGCAGATTTCTCCTTTGATAAAGTTTCTAGGTCTTTTTCCAACTTCTTCTTAAATTCACTTTCTTCTTTGTTTGTGATATACTTATTAAAGAAACCGTGATCCTCAATTACATTGATTATTGTAATTTCAGCGCCAATTACATTTGCCAATTTTATTCCCTGATCCAGCGCAAATAAAGTAATCTCTGTAAAGTCGATGGGAATCAATACAATTCTTTTTTCTAATGGTAACATGATATCGTGTTATTGGTTAAATTTGCAACAAAAATAGTAATTATAATAATAATGAACGAAATCGCAGAATCTGAATTAGTATTAAATCCTGATGGCAGCATTTATCATTTAAAATTATTGCCCAAACACATTGCTGAAACTATTATAGTTGTGGGTGACCAGGGCAGAGTACAGACGGTGTCTAAGTATTTTGATTCTATAGAATTCCAGATACAAAACAGGGAATTTACGACACATACCGGTTATTTGAATGACAAAAGGTTGACAGTTATGTCAACAGGAATTGGCACAGACAATATTGATATTGCAATCAATGAGCTAGATGCTTTAGTAAATATTGATTTGACCACACGGCAAATTAAAGAATCTAAAGCTCATTTAAATATCATCCGTTTGGGAACTTCAGGTGCATTGCAAGAGGATGTTCCTGTTGATTCATTGGTCATGTCATCCTATGGTCTTGGCCTTGATGGATTGTTAAATTTCTATAAAAGCAATGGTGTGATTGATGAGGAGATTACGGATGCTTTTATTGAGCATACAGAATGGGGATCTAATTTATCCAAACCCTATATTGTAAAGGCTTCTGACCAATTAGCTGCAAAACTTGGTGATGGTATGATTAAGGGTATTACAGCAACTTCCCCAGGCTTCTATGGACCTCAGGGAAGAATTCTGAGATTACCAATCTCTTATCCTGAGCAGAATGACAAACTTTCTAGCTTTTTGTTTATGGATGAGCGAATCACAAATTACGAGATGGAAACCTCTGCCCTTTACGGCTTAGGTAAAATGCTTGGACATAATACTTGTACAATATGTGCTATTATTGCCAATAGAATTACAAAAACATATAGTAAAGATTATAAGAAAACTGTTGATAAAATGATCCAAATTGTATTGGAAAGACTAATCTCATAAACTTTTAAGCGTATACCTATTATTTGGTAATTTTCAGAAATGAAAGAATCAAAAGTAAATGCGTTAATCACCCTTTTAGATGACCCTGATACGGCTATCTACGATCAGGTCAAAGATGAGTTATTATCTATTGGTGAAGACGCGATTCCATATCTTGAATCTGCATGGGAAGCCAGTTTTCCAGTTGGAACATTTTCAAATATTCTGGTTTTACAAAACAGAATTGAGAACCTCATCCATAAAATCCAGTTTAACACAAACCTTAACCATTTAAAGAATTGGGCTAAATATGATAGTAACAATTTGCTTAATGGAGCAGTCATTATTGCAAAGTACCAATATCCAGACCTCGATAGAGATAAGATAGTAAATCATATTTCTATGATAAGAAATGATATATGGCTGGAATTAGATGATTCGCTTACAGCATATGAAAAAATACGATTAGTAAACCAGATAATTTATAAGATCCATGGTTTCTCTGGTAACACAAATAATTTTCATGCTCCGCAAAACTCTTTTATCAATGATGTGCTTGATAGTAAAAGAGGAAATCCATTGTCGCTATCGATTATCTATTTAGCCATATGCCAGGCTTTAGGATTCCCAATAAAAGGGATTAATTTACCCAAACATTTCATTCTTGGATATATGAAATCTTCTGATGAGATTGATTTTTATATCAATCCTTTCAGCCGGGGCGCTGTATTTTCACATAGAGACATTAATGATTTCTTGGTACAACTGAAGATTGAGCCCAAGAAAAGCTACTATGCGCCTTGTTCTAATTATGATATGATTCTCAGAATTCTAATAAACCTCAAATATTCCTATGAGAAATTGGGGTATAAAGAAAAGATTGAAGAAATAGAAGAAATGATCTATTATATTAACCAGGGACAACACGAAAAAAATGAATGAGGGGTGTTTATTGTTTGTTCTTCTTAAAGGTTTCAGAACCATTCCGGAAAAAACGCATTGGTTCTTCATACATGCCCGGTTCAGGAACATTTGATTCTATAAATGCCCTTAAACTTTCAAGGTCTGGATCTTCAACTCTTTTATAGTTTTCTTTTACATACTCTTCCCCAATTGCAAGAACATGCAACTCATCAGGACTCTTTAATTCATACTTGTAAAAATTATAATTCCCGTCTTTTCTTTCAAGATTTAAGATCTCAACTCCCTTTATAACTGTCATAAATCCTCTATAATAATTGTATTCTCCCTTTTTATTTAGATTATCGTAGGCGTTATGTCTAATATTATAAACCTGTTTCATCCCTTTTCCTATCTGAATTTCTTCTTTTGAACCATCACCATTAAAACACGTCCAGTCGCCATATAATGCTTTTCTCAGTTTGAGAGATTCCTCATAAGTATTTAAAGCAATCTTAGAATCGTAGGGGCAACCAAAAAAAATTATAGCCAACAATACAATAGATAGAGATAAAAGTACTTGCTTCATTTTTGTTTTATTGACTTATTTAAGACTTTATGATTTTAAGCAAAGTAAGGAAAATGATTTTGATTTTTGTACAACGACTTTATTCTGTATAAGATCAATAATTATTTGAAGTCATTTTAATATTATCTGCTCAATAATTAAGCTATTATCAGGAATGATAAAATTTAAATTCTCTTCAATTTGTCTAACAATATTAAGTTTAGTAGTTTGCATTTGATATTTAT
>DTSC01000482.1:0-879 GCA_012965625.1 Flavobacteriales bacterium
CACAATTGAATCAATTAATGATGAGTCAATACAGCCAGTAGTTACACAGGGTCCATTTGTATAGGAGGTTACACCACCATAATTGGTTGCATAACAATCGTTACTATAAGTTATATTGTCACATCCACACACAGGGTCATATAGCGTAGTGCATACAATTGAATCAATTAATGATGAGTCAATACAGCCAGTAGTTACACAGGGTCCATTTGTATAGGAGGTTACACCACCATAATTGGTTGCATAACAATCGTTACTATACGTTATATTGTCACATCCACACACAGGGTCATATAGCGTAGTGCATACAATATGACCCTGTGTGTGGATGTGACAATATAACTTATAGTAACGATTGTTATGCAACCAATTATGGTGGTGTAACTTCATATACATATGGTCCTTGTGTAACTACTGGCATTAAGGAAAAAACACGGAACCGAATTAAGACATATCCCAACCCTGTTACCAGCTCTCTTGTTGTAGAGACCCGTTATCCCTTGCAGCTCGCCATATACAATATACAAGGCAAGCTCATGCTGGATAAAGCCATTAGCTCCACCTATACAATGGACCTCTCGCATATGGCAAAAGGGCTCTATTTTTTAACGGCAACAGATGAGCAAGGCAGCGTGTACTCACAAAAGATCATTAAAGAATAAAAACAGACAAAATCAATAATTATGAAAACCTTAATCACATTATTTACAGCGGTTCTTTTGTGCCAGGCGCTAAGCGCACAGACAACCTTAGTACCCGATGCTAACTTTGAGCAGGCCTTGATAGACCTGGGTCATGACATAGGCATTCCTGATGGGTCTGTACCAACAGGAAATATTAATACGGTAAGTGCCTTAAATGTCTCTTGGAAAAACATTT
>DTSC01000482.1:889-5311 GCA_012965625.1 Flavobacteriales bacterium
AGGCATTGAAGATTTTACCGCTTTAACCATTTTGATTTGTCGCGATAATTATCTCACCCATCTGGATGTGTCTTACAATGATAAATTAGAGTTTTTGAATTGCAGAAACAACCATCTAATAGATTTAGAGGCAAGAAACAATCCTGTTTTAAAAACCATACGTTGTTCAAATAATCAACTCTCGAGCTTAGACATTAGAGGTAGCAATACCTTAAGTGCATTGAGCTGTTGGGAAAATAAGCTTAAAGGCTTGGAGATAAATAATCCAAATGAGCGTGCGTCTGTTAGAGCAGAAAGTCCTGAATACATACCTTACTTCAGCCTGTATCCCAACCCAGCTGCTAATTATATTGTAGTTGAAACGGATCAACCATCACAGCTAACCTTGTATAATAAACAGGGAAACCTATTACTTGCCAAACTCATTGATGGCACCCATAAGCTCAACATCTCTATCCTTCCAAAAGGAATTTACTTACTAAAAGCAACAGATAAACAAGGCAGGGTGTATTCACAAAAAATTATTAAAGAATAAAAACAGACAAAAACTAAAAATCATGAAAACAATAATAACCTTATTTACAGCGGTTCTTTTGAGCCAGGCATTAAGCGCACAGACAACGCTAATCCCCGATGCTAACTTTGAGCAACAATTAATTTATTTAGGTTATGATTCTGGAACCCCAAATGGTTCGGTGCCTACGGCTAGTATTGATACAGTGACATCTTTACATATTAGTGGTTCTAATATTTCTGATTTAACTGGAATAGAAGATTTTATTGCTTTAACAGAATTGAACTGTGGTTATAATTCACTCACGAACTTGGATGTGAGTAATAACCCTGCTTTAACTGATTTAAGATGTGATAACAATACACTAACGAGTTTGGATGTGAGTAATAATACTGTTTTATTTGTTTTGATCTGTACAGAAAATCCGCTCACGAGTTTGGATGTGAGTGGTGCTACTGCTTTAACTCGTATGTTTTGTTATGATAATCAACTAACGAGTTTGGATGTGAGTAATAATACTGCTTTAACTTTTTTGTTTTGTTATGATAATCAGCTTACGAGTTTGGATGTGAGTAATAACCCTGCTTTAACTTCTTTGAGATGTGATAACAATACAATCACGAGTTTGGATGTGAGTAATAATACTGCTTTAACTGGTTTGTATTGTTATAATAATCAACTCACAAGCTTAGATGTAAGTAATAACCCTGCTTTAACTAGTATGTTTTGTTATGATAATCAACTCACGAGTTTGGATGTGAGTAATAACCCTGCTTTAACTTCTTTGAAATGTGATAACAATACACTCACGAGTTTGGATGTAAGTAATAATACTGCTTTAACTTATTTGTGGTGTTATAATAATCAACTCACAAGCTTAGATGTAAGTGGAGCTACAAGTTTACAGTATTTGAAGTGTTATAATAATCAACTCACAAGCTTAGATGTAAGTAATAACCCTGCTTTAACTTCTTTGTATTGTAATGATAATCAACTCACGAGTTTGGATGTAAGTGCTAATGCTAATTTAAGGACGTTGTATTGTTCAAATAATCTGCTAACCAGTTTGGATTTCAGCAGTAATAATGCTTTTGGTGAGCTGGATTGCAGCAACAATCAACTATCCTGTCTTAACATAAAGAACCTGCCGCTGATATTATGGGGGGGTAATGATCCCTTTCCCAACCCACCACTACCCAGCCCATTTCCTTATCCTAATACTTATAATCTAAGTGGCAACCCTAACTTGACCTGCATAGAAGTTAGTGACATAACCTGGGCTACTTCATACTTTACAGTTGCCAAAGGCAATATTGATGCTACGGCCTCCTTCAGCACCGACTGCAACAACCCCTGCTCATCAGCTACCACAGGCATGGCAGAACACGAAATTATTGGCAAAACTGCTGAACACAGCCTTTCTTTAAACCTATACCCAAACCCAGTTACCAGCTCTCTTGTGGTAGAGACCCGTTATCCCTTGCAGCTCGCTATATATAATGTTCAAGGCAAGCTCATGGTGGATAGAGCTATTAGCTCCACTTATACAATGAACCTGTCAGAATTGGCCAGGGGCATTTATTTTTTAACGGCAACAGATGAGCAAGGGAAAGTATATTCACAGAAGGTCGTGAAAGAATAGGTTCTATTACATTTAGTTATGAAAAAATTATTCCTGCTGGCATTTTATCTAATTCTGTCAGAACAAGGTTCTACCTGCATCTGCCAGCACCCTTTTACCTATTGTGAATCCATGCAAGCCGAAGCGGCGGATCTGGTAGTTTTAGGATACAAATTCACAGACAAGTACCATGGGATGGGCATCAAGGTAGTACAGGTACTTGATGGGGTCGAGAATCGTGATACGCTTACTGTATGGGGTGATAACGGGATGTTGTGCAGGACGTATTGCGGTACTTTTGGTATGGGAGATACAGTACTTTTTGCCTTACACCATTGCGACCTTTCTGGAAATGGGGGGGGCACTTTGGAAAAGCCGGAAGATTATCAAATTTCTGTTTGCGGTGTCTATTGGCTCGATTACGAGAATGGAGAGGTTACGGGGGCTATTGATAATGGAACAACCTCACTTAGCCTGAATGAATTTAAGCAGTATCATTCCACCTGTTCCCCTACAGGCATAGAAGAACAAATTCCTGCAATTACCCTATATCCCAACCCCATCAAAGGTATTCTGACTATAGAGGGTTTGAAGGGAAAAAAAGCGCTCTATGATAGCTATGGCAGATTGGTAAAGTCAACACAAACCAGTACCTTGGATATTTCCCAAGAAGCAAGTGGTATCTATTTGCTGAAGTTAACAGATGAGCAAGGCACGGTGTATTCACAAAAGGTCGTGAAAGAATAACCGCTTATTCCACAATAATCCTCCCCCTGAATGTTTTGGCAATACCCTGCAGTTCAAGGAAGTACATGCCTGGTGATAGCATGCCTTTATTAATAAGCACTTCATTGGAAGAAATATTTTCCAGCCTGCGCACCTTTTTACCCAGCATATCATAGAGAACCAGCTCATATATAGCATGTGCCTCATTGCTGAACACTACCGTGGCAGTTTGGTTGAAAGGGTTGGGATAGATGATCATATCTGAGCTGCCCGGATTCATTATTATGCTTGTACCAGCACCAATTACTACTTCTAAGGTTACCGTATCACCCATGCAGCCGGCAGAATCGGTCTCCACAATGGCTACTTGTCCGGAACCGGCATTGCCCCATTGCACCTGTATAATATTAGACCCCTGGCCTGAAAGTATGATCCCTCCGCTTACGGTCCAGCTATAGGTATATCCTATGTTCTGGGAGACAGCATATTGCTCCTGGCTCGAAGCGCTCACCTGGGTAGCACCCAGAATAATGCCCGTCTGTGGCCCTGAGGATATTTCGTTTATGGTTGCCACATCTGCCACGGTACATCCGTTATTGTCTGTTACATCCACTGTGTAGGTACCTGCTGCGATTCCTGTGAGGTCTTCTGTAGTGCTTCCATCCGACCAGCTATAGCCATAAGGTGGCGTGCCTCCTGAAACACTGAGGTCAGCAGCTCCGTCGCTGGCACCTGAACAATTAGCATCTGTTGCCGCAATGCTTGTCAAGATTTCTGTAGGTTCTGCGATGCTTGACGAGCCCGACACCAGGCATCCATTGGCATCTGTTATAGTAAGGGAGTAGATGCCCCCAGACAATCCGGAGAGCATGCTGCCGGTACCACCGTTGCTCCACAGGTAACTATAAGGTGCAAGACCACTTGATACGGTCGATGTTGCGGTGCCACTGTTGTCACCATAACATGTTAGGTCCGTGTCCGTCATAACCAGGCTAGGTGCTCCAGAAGCCGACAAGGTTATAATTACACTGGTCATGCATGCATTGGCATCGGTCACAGTTAAGGTGTAGGTACCACTCGTAAGTCCGTTAATGGCTGGGTTGCTGCTTCCGTTGCTCCAGCTATAGGTGTAGGGTGCAGTGCCGGCACTTACATTGGCTGTGGCCATACCATCACTGGTGCTGCAGGATGTTGGATTTGTACCAATGGCCGTTACAGCCGGTGCACCTGTAGAGTTTAAGATCACTGAGCCGGTGGTAATACAGGCATTGGCGTCGCTTACTGTTACAGTAAAGGTTCCGGCATTAAGTCCGTTAATAGCAGCCGTATTTCCACCGTTGCTCCAGCTGTAGGTGTAGGGTGGGGCGCCGGCCGAGGCATTTGCCGAGGCATAGCCGTCATTGGTATTACAAGATGTTGGGTCGGTGCCAAAAGTGGAAACACTTGGTCCGCCAGTAACATTAGTGAGGTTTACGGAGGCTGTGGCCATACATGCGTTGGCATCGCTTACTGTTACTGTATATACGCCACTATAAAGCCCATTGATGGAAGCGGTATTTGC
>DTSC01000482.1:5322-6234 GCA_012965625.1 Flavobacteriales bacterium
GTATAGGGTGGCAAGCCTCCACTCGTACTGCTTGTTATGGCTCCATCATTGGCGCTGCAGGTTGTTGGATCTGTGCCAGTGGCTATGATTATCGGAGCACCGGATGCCGTTATGGTTACAGAGCTGCTTACCACACAGCTGTTCGCGTCGGTAATGCTTATCGTATAGGTGCCGGTACTTAGTCCGTTGATGGTAGCCGTATTTCCTCCGTTGCTCCAGCTATAGGTGTAGGGTGCTGTGCCGCCTGTTACATTGGCTGTGGCCACACCATCACTGGTATTGCAGCTTGAGGGGTTTGTACCGCTTGCCGTAAGAATGGGTGTTCCTGCAGCCGTTAAGGTGGTGGTAGCACTGGCCAAACATCCGCTGCCATCGCTTACCGTTACGGAATAGCTGCCTCCGCCAAGTCCTGTGATGGATGTACTAGTACCTCCGTTGCTCCAGCTATAGGTATAAGGAGCTGTGCCTCCTGTTACATTGGCAGTCGCCGCACCATCGTTGGCGCCACAAGCCGTTGGATCTATTCCAGTGGCTGAAACTGAGGGTGCACCGGAAGCATTCAGGGTGGTGGATACACTGGACATACATGCATTGGCATCGCTGACCGTTACCGTATAGGTGCCGCTTATAAGTCCGTTGATAAGAGCGGTAGTGCCTCCGTTACTCCAGGAATAGGTATAAGGGTTGGTGCCCCCTGCAGCTGTTGCGATGGCTGCTCCATCATTGTTGCTGCACGTTGTAGGATCTGTACCTGTGGCTGTAACGCTCGGCACACCTGGAGCCGTAAGAGTGACTGATGTGCTGGCCATGCATCCACTGGAATCTGTTACCGTTACAGAATAAGTTCCGGCAGAGAGCCCATTAATGTAAGAGCTGGAATCTCCGGTGCTCCAGCTGTAGGTGTAGGGTGTT